>NZ_AZAJ01000001.1:2700000-3000000 GCF_000504205.1 Methanolobus tindarius DSM 2278
TGGAAACAAGGGATCCATCGGTCATTGTGAATGAGCTGGTTCCGACTTCTGCATCACCGGACATACTCTGGTATAGCATCACATTGTGGATGTTCTCTGAACTGTCAGCGCCATATACACCTTCCATGCTTCCTGTTACATCACAATTGTTGATTACAACGGAATTCAATCCTTCAACAACAACTGCTTCAGAAGTTTCTGCTATAAGTGTTGCATTGCTTACTGTAACATCTGCTGTGCTGTAAACTGCAGGTGCACCTGAGCTTCCGCTGGTTGTGTATGTTCCGCCATCAACAACCATTGTTCCGCCGCCACGGTCACTGCGTATTGCAGCTTTTACTGTTGAAAAGACATTGAGGTTAGTTGCGTACATTGTTCCGCCACCGGCAACTTCTATACCACCGGCATTTCCTCCGGAAACATCGATCTCAGTATCTTCTATGTATATTGTTGCACCATCATATGCGAAAACACCATTCGAACCTTCAGTTGTAGCTGTAACTGAACCGCCATTGATGTAAAGGACCGCATTATCCAGTGCAAGGATTGCAGAATTCAGACCATAGAAACTTGAAGCATCACTACTTGATGCAGAACCATCTGTCTTCTCTACGGTAACATCGGTAAGTGTTGCAGTGGTTTCATCTTCAGCCCTGATTGCATTTTCATCGTCATTTATAGATGTATATGTCCCTCCATCCAGCTCTTCACCGTCAGTTAAAACATATGCTCCAGTTCCGGTATCTACACTGGTAGAACCTCCACTGCCTCCGGGGGGTGTACCCATTTCACCTTCTGGCATTCCATCTGGCGGTGTCATATTCCCGTCCATTCCTGCTGGTGCTTCCCCCATTTCCTCCATTTGAACATCAGATGAATTTGAATCACTTGATGTTTGTTCTTCCTGTGTAGTGGTACAACCTGAGGTCAGAACCACTAATACAAGAAAAACCATTAGTGTATAAAGTTTAAAATTTTTCATAAAAGTACCTTCCTATTCTTTTATCCTATTTTCTTATTTTTTATCCATAATTCCATAATTATATTAAATTAATTTGTGTACATCTTTTAAACTGAAATAATTAGAATCATTTCTTAAAATTAATGAAAAGGTGGTTGAGATAGGATTTAAACCCTATCTCAAATTGGTGGTATTGTGGATAGTTTACAACAATCGTTTTTTTATCTTACAATTATTCTTCGTCTTTAACGTGCTTTTTAGGTAACACAGCCTTGAGCACAACGGCTGTTGCAGCCACACAGGCCATACCTTTCAGGATCTTGTGTTTCATTCATATCCTCCTTTCAGTGATTTTTTCCTATTGTTGATTGGTAACTCAGGCAACAACACCTGCAGCAAAGCCCTGAACATTGCAAACAATAGCAATATCGGACCCACAAATGTCATCCATGTATCTCTCATTACATTTCCTCCATCGCCGTTTTGTAACTTTAGTGCTTTTTTGTCAGATTTCTTCAGGACTCTAGAATCTTAGTCCGAGTCACTGTTCTGCCGACAAATCCCTGATTAGCTGGCTTTAATATAAGCATACTTTACAGGAAAAAGATAAATTATAGTGTTAAAATGGAAAATAAAGCTTTATAAAAGCTTCATTTCCGGAGATATTCTTTTTAAAGTATGAAAAAGATAAAAAGAATTTACAGGTTCTTTATCACCTTTCAGCCTAACATTTCTATATACATAAGAATAAAAGATATAAAGTAAAAACGTGTAATACTTCTCCGTTTGTTTGGTACAATTAAAATGGCTAAAATAGTATATTCATGCAATTGGGGTTTGCATGAATTGAATAGTCTGAAATTTAAAGATCACATGCATAAAAGCAGGTGAACAAATGGACGAGAATATTCAAAAACTGAACGAAAAGGCAATCCATTATTCGGAACAGATTGAGAAACTAAGAACAGAGATTAAAAATACAATAATCGGACAGGATGAAATTATTGACAGCCTTCTGATAGCACTCATGTCACAGGGACATGTGCTTCTTGAAGGAGTACCTGGTCTTGCAAAGACCCTTATGGTCAGGACAATCTCAGAATGTCTCGAATGTGATTTTGTGCGACTGCAATTCACACCGGACCTTTTGCCTGCAGATATCACAGGTACCAAGATATACAACCACAATGAAAGCTCATTTTCAACACTTAAAGGTCCTATATTTTCTAACTTCATTCTTGCTGATGAAATAAACCGTGCCCCTCCTAAAGTACAGTCTGCACTTCTGGAAGCAATGCAGGAAAGACAGGTCAGCATCCAGGGAGACACGTTCCATCTTCAGCGGCCTTTTCTTGTAATGGCAACACAGAACCCTATAGAATCCGAAGGAACCTACAAACTTCCTGAAGCCCAGGTTGACAGGTTCATGTCAAAACTTCTCATCGATTATCCAACAAAGGATGAAGAGATTGAGATTATCGAAAGGTTCACCCAGGGAGTCAAAACCAGCGTTTCAAAGATGCTCACATCAACCGAAATAATTGAGATACAGGATTTCATCCCACAGGTATACGCCGACAGGAAGATTATGGACTATGTAGCCCGGATAGTTGATGCAACACGTCATCCGCAGAATTATTCCGTTGATACGGAGGGGCATATAGAATACGGAGCCTCTCCCCGTGCATCCCTCTGGCTCATACTTGCTGCCAAATCACATGCAGTCCTCAGCGGCAGGGGATATGTGATACCTGAGGACGTAAAAGCAGTGGCATATCACGTGCTTCGCCACCGCGTGCTTCTCAACTATGAAGCAGAGGTTGAGGAGATTAGCAGCGACCACGTGATAACTGAGATACTCGAAAAAGTAAAAGTCCCTTAAGCCTCCGGTTTAATCCGAAGACGATAATAACCTGAGGTATGTGCCATGCAACATGCAAAAGAGATTATCAGACAGGTAAGAAAAATAGAGATCAGTACAAAACAACAGGTTGACGGACTGATAGCCGGAAACTACCACTCAGTATTCAAAGGTCAGGGTATCGATTTTTCAGAGATACGTGAATACCGGGCCGGAGATGATGTCCGTGCCATCGACTGGAAAGTAACTGCAAGGTTTAACCATCCTTTCATAAAAGAGTTTGTTGAGGAAAGAGACCTGCGTGTCTATTTTGCTATAGACGTATCAGCCTCAGGAAGCTTTGGGAGCAATATCAGCAAAATGCAAAAAGCGACTGAAATTGCTGCAAGCCTGATGTTTTCGGCCATGAAGAACAATGATAACGTTGGTCTGTTCCTTTTTACAAACGATGTCGAGAAACACATCCCTGCAAGAAAAGGCAGGAAACATGTCCTGAAATTGCTTGGAAACATGGTTTCTTACGAGCCACTTGAAAAAAGAACTGACATCATGAAGAGCATGGAATCCATATCTAAAATGCTCAAAAGAAGAAGCATTGTTTTTGTTATTTCAGATTTCATCTCCGAGGATTTCTCCAGACCCCTGAACATCATGAAAAGCAGACATGATATCGTGGCTTTAAGGGTCATGGATGCACGTGAACAGGAACTTCCTGATGTTGGTCTCATAGAACTTGAGGACGAAGAAACCGGTGAGCAACTACTTGTAGACACTTCTGATGAGGAAATAAGAATGCGCTACGCAGAACTTGTCAAAGAGCATAATGAAAGTTTGCAGAAGCTTTTCAGGAAACTGAAAATTGATATGGTAGATCTGGTAACAGATGAACCTTATGAAGCTGCACTAAATAAGTTCTTTAAAACCAGAAAAATAAAGGAGATACGATAATGGCAGGTTTTGATTCTCCTTACATTCTGCTATTCCTGCTTTTAATTCCTCTGATCTATTATCTTCAGAAAAAAGCAAGAACACAGAAAAAGAATGAAGCTATAAAGTTCAGTAACCTTGCGTTCCTTAAATCCGCAATCGGAGATAGCAGGAAATCAAAAAGGGATATGCACCTCTTTTACCTCTCACTGCTTACCATCGGACTTATGGTAATCGGTTTTGCAAATCCCCACATTCCTCTGGAACAAACCAAGGAAGGAGTTAACGTTGTGCTTGTAATGGATAATTCCGGAAGTATGCAGGCACAGGATTACCAGCCGACAAGACTTGAAGCGGCAAAATCATCTGCAGAGATTCTGATTAAATCTCTCAAAGATAAAGACTATGCAGGAGTGGTGGTCTTTGAATCCGGAGCAACCACCGCTGCTTATCTTAGTCCTGATAAGGACAAAGTGATAGATAAACTGCAGGACATTACAGCAAAAGAGGGAGCTACTGCCATAGGAGACGGACTGAGTCTTGGAATTGACATGGCATCATCCATACCTAACAAGAAAAAAGTTGTGATTTTACTTAGTGACGGAGTTAACAATGCAGGATATATCAGCCCGGATGAGGCCATACAGTTTGCAAAAGCCAATGACATTCAGGTATACACAATAGGAATGGGATCCACAGGCCAGGTTTTGCTAGGATATGACTGGTTTGGAAACCCGCAGTATGCGGAACTCGATGAGGCCACGCTTCAAAGTATCGCAGAAGAGACGGGTGGTAAATATTTCAAATCCGTTGATGACGACACACTGGATGAAATCTACAAGAACAT
This sequence comes from Methanolobus tindarius DSM 2278, assembly GCF_000504205.1. Classification (NCBI taxonomy): domain Archaea; kingdom Methanobacteriati; phylum Methanobacteriota; class Methanomicrobia; order Methanosarcinales; family Methanosarcinaceae; genus Methanolobus; species Methanolobus tindarius. The sequence continues at coordinate 2,704,597 of NZ_AZAJ01000001.1, forward strand.
CGGAGAGAACATAAGCAGGGAAACTGAAGAAACAAACATCAAGGACTGGTTCTTTTTTGCAGCATTTGTGACCTCACTTGTCCAGCTCTATTACAGGTACGGAAAAGGGAGGATATTACAATGAGCAGGAAAAACATTGCATTAGATCTTTTTGTTTTTGTATCCCTGTTGATGATAATGCCTGTGGTATCCGCACAGGATATCACTTTCACATTACCACAGGATGAATACTATTTCCTGACAGGCGAACAGGCCTCTGTTCCTCTCTATATGAACAACTCTTATGGAACTGATATTAACGGAATGCTGCAGGCTACTTTTACCCAGGAGATGAATACAGGTTCTGTACACTTTTCCAGTTCCAATTCAAAATCAACAAATTTTCAGGTTCCTGCAGGAGATTCCGGGACGAACCTTGGTTTTGGGACAAGCAACGACCCTGAAACTCTGAAAGTGTCGCTTACTTTCAGTTATGATGAAGATGGAGCTAAGACTGTAACTCTTGAAGATATACTGGTACATTTTGTTGATGATGAATCAGAGATCCAGAGCAATTCAAATGCTGTGCAGAGTTCATCACAGGATGCCTCATCCACCCAGCAGTCAACTGACCCGTTTGCTCAGCAGGAACAGCAAATGCAACAGGCGATGCAGCAATTTATGAACCAGCATTCCTCCACGCAGTCCTCTTCACAATCCTCCCAGCAGGCTGCACAGAACAACCAGCTGGATCAGGACACCTCTGCCCTCAAAGCACAGATGGAAGAGCAGATTCAGGAACAAGAGAAAATAAAGCAGGAATTCCAGGAAAATCTTGCATCAAATATGGATTTCCAGGAAGCTAATCAGGAACTGGAGGATATGGGTTATAACCTGACAGATGTCAGTGTAAATCCATCTTCAAACAATACCGGAAGCTTTACGGCAAATTATGAAAAGCCAGATGGAGAGACTGCAACTATTCAGGGAGAAATGGAAGATGGAGAAATCAAGGAGATTCAGGAAGATATTGCTGAAGACAGGCAAAATCTAAGAGATATACTTGCCCGAAATGAAGAATACCAGAAGTATCTGAAGGAACTGGAAAGCGATGGGTTCATAGAAACAGATGCTACTTTCTCACTAAATGGTAATGAAACCGATCTCCAGATACAATATGCAAATCCAGCGAACGAAACTGCCCTGATAAATGCTATATTCACAGATGAAACTGTGGATAGCGTGGAACTTGTCAGGGACAGGGAAAACAACAATTATTCGCTTTATGTGATTATTGCTTTACTAATCCTTGCTCTCGCTTATCTGGCATATAACAAATACAAACCTGAGAAAGCAGAGGAAATGCCAATTGCCGTTAATACTGAAGCGAAAAAGGAGAAAATTGACTTCAGGAAAGAAGCAAAGGAACTTGTGGATAAATCAGTTCATCTCTATGAAGATGGACAGATAGAAGATGCATATGGAACTGCTGCCCAGGCTTTGAGACTATATCTAAGTCATTTCTACGGACTCAGGAAAGAAGTGACAAATGCAGAATTGATCCGACACCTGAAGGTGAAGGGAAAGGAATGGAAGGAAATCGAAGATTGTCTGGAACTCTGTACTCTGGTGGAATTTGCAAAACATTTGCCGGAAGAGGATGAGTTTGAGAAGCTGATAAGAACAGTTAAAAAGGCTGTGAATTACTGAATATTTAACCTTAAATAAAAAAGAATAGATGCTTATTAGCATCTATTTTTCATCTTTTTTGTACTTTACAAAACATAACATTATCACCGTTCCACATATCAATATCCGGCAATACATCATCAAAAAACCCGATATCCTCAAAATCTTCCGGCCTCAACATCTGTTTCAGATCATCAGAAGCAAAGAAGTGGGTCCAGAAGCGATAGACATCGATATTTTCAGATTCATCAGCAATCACAATATGCTGGTAAAGTATAACCTTCTCATCCGGGTAGAGGAAAGAATCTGAAAGTATAAGGTATGGCCTGTCCTTCCAGAATCCACTCATTTCCACCTCCCATGATCTTTCTGAGACTTTTGTCTCAAGATTTTTGTCACTCAGAACATCAAATACAAAGATTCCACCTGGCTTTAAGGCCCTGTGGACGTTCCTGATAAGTTTTTCTCTTTCATGTGGTTTTAGTACGCCGAAGTCTGTGAAGACCATCATCATAAGATCGTACTTGTTATCCGCATTCAGTTCGAGATAATTCAGGTTCACATACTCGATATCCAGACCTTTGTTTGCGGCCTGCTTTCTGGCATACTCAATGGAATTCTTCGAAAAATCGACTCCTGTAACATTGTGTCCTCTCTTTGCAATGAGTTCGCAATACAGACCGGGGCCGCATCCCAGGTCGAGTATGGTCATGTTTTCCTTATTCTGCAGATTGAGAATCCAGTCAACTGTACTCTCAATGGATGAACTCCGCCTGCTTGCCAGATCGACATCCGGATTGAGATGAATGTTCAACAACTGTTCTGAAATGTGGGCATCCGTCCACATAACTGCATTTCCTTCAGCGTATAGCTGTGGTTTCTGTGTAAATTCAATAATATCTTTAAAATCCATAATGAGCCCTCCTTAATGGCAAAAACCCGGGACTCGAAATCTTCGATTAATAGCTAACAACTTTCAATAGAACAGGATGCTTAGTTGTTGTTCATCAGGATAAATGGACATCACATCTTATTAAAATATTATGCCTGAGTTATAATTGATATTCATAATATCAGAAAAATGAGATGAAATTAAATTTGGATTTCATATTCAATCGTGTAAATTAAATATATATAGAATAAAAACACCTGAGAGTTGTTTGTTCGGTACTTCATCGGGTGGTTAAAGGCGACCTGTTGCAAATGTGATTGGGGTCACACGCATCAAAAGCCTTACAATAGGTGAATGAATGAACAAAGATATTCCAAAGCTTAGTGAAAAAGCTACATTTTTTGATTTGGAATTTAGATCTCAGAACAATCTTTCTTTTTTCATATCATCTAAATTATTTATACTATACAATCAAAATCTACTAAGAATTATTTAGGAAAACTATGAGGAAGTGTGACATGAAATTACTTAAAAGAATTTTAGTTCTAATGCTGCTTATGGCAGTGATATTGCCAGTTTGTTCTGGCAGCACCGCTGAAGAACAGGCAGAACTGATCAGTAATTATGATCAGGACAATGAAGCACTGACATTTGATAACAGTGCATGGAACTACGATGAAGACAACGATGTATACTGGCAGATCAACGTCGTTTATTGTTCATCTCCTGAAACAACCGATTATGAAAGTATGGGAATCTACGTTCCTGGAGCCTATATGGATGCAACTGAAAATGATGACGGAACTTACACCTGTACCGTCAACACGGATAACGAAATAAACGGTTACACTGCAGAAACCGCACCTATCGTATTCCCGGTAAATACTGCAGGTTACTCCGCACAGGCGGCTCCAACATCTTACAGCTATAGCAGCATCTCAAGCTACCTCGAAGAAGGGTTTGTCTATGTTTATGCAGGAATGCGCGGCAGGGACAACGGTTATGACGAAAACGACGATCTGATCTACAGCGGCGGTGCACCCTGGGGTGTAACAGACCTGAAGGCTGCCATCCGTTACTACAGGTTCAACCAGGAACTTCTTCCTGGCAGTACTGACCTGATGTTCACATTCGGACACAGTGGTGGCGGTGCACAGAGTTGCCTTACAGGTGCAACCGGTGACAGTGTACTTTATTATGATTATCTGGAATCAATCGGTGCAGCCATCTATGATGAAGATGGAAACTATATCAGTGATGTAATCTGTGGCGCAATGTGCTGGTGCCCAATCACAAGCCTGGATTATGCCAATGAAGCCTATGAATGGAACATGGGACAATATTCCTCATCCGGAACCCGTGCAGATGATACCTGGACATCCGCCATGTCTGATGAACTGGCAGAAGCATATGCATCTTATATCAATGGACTTGGACTTATGGATGAGAACGGAGAAGTCCTGACTCTTGAAGAGTCAGAAGATGGTGTCTATACATCCGGAACCTATTACGACTATCAGCTATCAGTCATTGAGGGTTCCCTGAATAACTTCCTGAGTGATACTACATTCCCATATACTGAGTCAGCCGGAACGACCATGGCAGACGGAGGATTTGGAGGAAGCGGTGCCCCTAGTGGAGAAATGCCTGATGGTGAAATGCCAAGTGGTGATTTCCCTGGTGAAACAACATCTGATAGCAGTATCCAATCTACTGATGATACTTCAGATGTGGTATCTGCATCATTCTTTGACAGTATAATCAATTTCCTGAACAGCCTTTTTGGAAATGATGACAATGCAGGCACTGGTGAAGACAGTACCACTGACGATTCGACAAGTGAAGATTCCGATGATTCAACTGATTCATCTTCCACAACATATGAAACAGCCCAGGATTATATCGATTCACTGAATTCCGATGAAACATGGATCGAATATGATGAAGAAACAAATACTGTAAGCGTTGTCAGTATAGAGGCATTTGCAAACCATATCAAAAGTCCTTCCAAAGATGTAGGTGCTTTCGATGACCTGGAACGTGCACAGGCAGAGAACAAGCTTTTTGGAAATGACGAAAGCAATGCCCTGCATTTCGACACTGTTATGGCAGCTCTTCTGGAAGAAAACGAAGACACATACGCCGAATATGATGACTGGGATTCTTCCTACATCGAAGAATATCAGACAGATATACAATCCGTTGATAAGCTGGGATACAGTTCTGAATACCGCCAGAATGCTTACAATCCAATGTACTATATCTGTGATTACTATGATGGATATGGCAGTTCAACCGTAGCCACTTACTGGAGAATACGCACAGGTATCGAACAGGGAGATACTGCTTCTACAGTGGAAACAAACCTTGCTCTTGCACTGGAACAATACGATGCAGTAGAAGGTGTTGATTTTGAAACCGTCTGGGGACAGGGGCACACCACAGCAGAACGTACCGGTGACAGCACCGAGAACTTCATTGAATGGGTAAACGAGTGCTCTGAGCAATGAGCGACAAACAATACTGGCAGATGTTATCAAAATCATCTGCAGGTTGATGGTGTTAGTTCAACTCCATCAACTCTTCTTTTTTAGAATATAACGTATCTGCAATCAAAATTCTATTTTTACAGACTAATGTTTCCGGCCCAAAGCCGAAAACATATGGAAATAGTCTAATTTTATTAAGCACATACTTTAAACAGATGAATAATGTCAGAACAGAGTAAAGCCTGCAACATAACTCCTATTCCCATGGGAAAATCCAATGCTTACCTTGTTTCCGCTCCAGACTTAGTTATTCTCATCGATACTGGCTGTTCCAAAAACCTGAAACCATTGAAACAAGTCCTGAGACAAAAAGAACTTCAAATCACTGATATTGATTACATTGTCGTGACTCATGCCCATTATGACCATGTAGGCCACCTTGCTGAAATCAAGGAAAAAAGCGGTGCTAAGGTTTTAGCTCATAGAGATGCAGTTGATTATCTCAAAAATGGGCATACACCTTTTCCAAAAGGGACAATGCTTCTCTTTAAAATCATCAGTAATGCTGGAAATCGTTTCTTCTCTGTTGGTGGTAAATTCACTCCAGTTGAACCGGATATTTTAATTGAAGGTGATTATGACCTTTTGAAATCTGAACCAACAATCCGGATAATTCACACACCGGGTCATACTTCCGGTTCAGTCTGTTTGATAATCAATGACGAGTCTGCAATTGTTGGTGATACTCTTTTTAATGTGCTTCCAGAAACAGTTTATCCACCTTTTGCCAATGATGAAAATGAACTTATCAAAAGCTGGGAAAAGTTACTGGCTACCGGATGCAGTGTTTTTTATCCGGGACATGGAAAGCCGTTTTCACGGGATAAGTTCAGGAAATGTTTTGAGAAGAAGAAAAAGTAGGATTATTATATAACTTTCTATATTTCCATATGTGATAACAGTTCAGTTATGTCTCATTCTTAGATGATTTCCAGAAATACGTTGCTTTTGATACTGTATTTTTAATTTTTTGACAAAACAGTAGACTATTTTATTATATCTAAAAATATTCAATTTCTATATTAATATTAAAAACCTTTAAATAGCATTTGTTGCATTATTGTTGTCATGACAACAGTTGTGCAAACAACTGTTGTAAAAAACGGAGGACTCATCGTGCCAACCATAACGGAGAACATAAAACAGGAAGAAAATATCCAGAACACCATCGATGACCAGCTTATCGCATGGGTGCTTGATGTCGACAGACGAATGGTTTTAACAGAATCCATGAAAAAACATACAATCCTGAAGGCATCATTCATTGCTCAGGAAACAAACAGGTCTGTACAGAATATCAGTCATGCGCTTAAAGAATTCAAAGATCAGGGATTTGTCATGTGTATCAATCCGGAAAAATCAACATGGAAAAGATACACAGTTACCGATAATGGAAGAAAATTACTGGAAAAACTTGACAGTATCCGCATTTATCCAAATTAGACCTATCCGGATTTGAATTATCCTAACTAAAAAGAATGCTGAATTACCTTGGCATTCATCTTTTTTTCTAATTTAAAGTCGACAAAACTATTCTGAAAAAGAATTATTTGCAACAACATTCTTAAATATGTTATTAACAATAGGATGTCATAACAACAGTTGCCACGACAACATTTAAGAGGAAAACTAATGGACGAAATACCCCTCGGGGCATACATTTCAATGGCATATCGCAGTCATTTTGTAAGAATAAACAAGCAGATGAAAGAACTTGGCCTCTCATCCGGCCAATTCCATGTTCTTATGGTACTTTCCGATCAGCAGGGAATCACGCAGGATTATATGGCAGGATCACTGCTCATTGACAAAGGAACCGTTGCCAGAGCATTAAATGTTCTTGAGAAAAATGGGATAGTCAGACGTATTCCAGATGAAAATAACCGCAGGGCTGTGCTTGTGTATCTGACAGAAAAAGGTGAACAGCTTATTCCTCAAATCGAACAAATTGACAGAGAATGGGAAGAAGCTGCATATTCCGGATTTTCGGAAGAAGAAAGAAAACAGGCAAAATTGTTTCTTCGCAAAATCGCACAAAACAGCTACGAAAATGCTTACGAAAAAGGTGACAGAAAATGGAAGGAATTCCCCCTGAAAAACCAGTAACAGGTCAAAAATCAAAGCAAAAGTCTCAAAGATACAAGACTTTAAAACTCATAGTCATTCTCAGTGCATCCATGCTCACTATCATGGGTTCAGCTGCCGTTGCACCGGCACTCCCGGAGATGCTGGAATTCTTTTCAGATGTACCGGACGCAAGCCTGCTTGTGTCCATGGTTGTTACTCTCCCTGCACTTGGAATAATCATCAGTTCACCTTTCATCGGAATTCTTGCTGACAAATACAGCAGAAAGAATATGCTCATGATAGCTCTTGGAATATTTGCATTTATAGGAGCTACAGGTGCTGTTCTTAATTCACTCTACATTATACTTGCTTTCAGAGTGCTACTTGGTGTCGGTATCGCAGGAATGACAATATGTGCCACAGCTCTTCTTGCAGACAATTATTCCGGTGCTGAGCTTAAGAAAAAGATAGGACTGCAATCTGCCTGTATGGGTTTTGGGGCTGTGGTACTTGAAGTTGCAGGCGGCGCTCTTGCAGATATAAGCTGGCATGCACCTTTTTACATCTACCTCATAGCACTTTTGATAATTCCCGGAGCCATGATATCGCTCAGCGGATCAAAAAAGAGTAATGGAAATGAGCAAAATAATGAAGAAAAGCATCATGCTGTAAACAACAATGTTGAAAAGCATTTTAAAGAAAAGAAGCTGCCACTCAAAAGTATTGCTCTTATCTATGTCGCTACATTCACCCTAATGGTGCTTTTCTTTTCAGTACCAACGAAACTTCCATTCGTACTGGATGAAAAAGGAATCACATCAGCCCTGATTATCGGTGCTTTGATATCAATTCCAGGACTATTCGGTACTGTTGGAGCACTGGCGCAGGTTAAGGTCTCGGGTTTTGTTACAGAGATGAAGACAAATCTCTTTTTCTTCATAATGATGGGAGCAGGCGTATTCATCCTCTCGGTTGCACCTGATATGCCAACTCTTATAGCCGGGCTGATAATAGCAGGAATCGCTTTTGGAATTATAAACACTACAAACCTTAGCTGGCTTGGAAGAATTGCACCTGAAGAATCACGTGGAAAGATATTCTCAGGATTTACCACCGTGCTTTTCCTGGGACAGCTGGCAAGTCCTCTGGTTATTCAGCCAATCCTCAAGACGGGAACACTCTATGATGCATATGCTTTCCTCGGTATTGCAGGTATTTGTCTTGGACTGGTGTTTGGAGTTGTCAATGGTATGGGAATCATTGAGCAGACACCTGTAGTTTCCGGACATCCTGTGGGAATTGAGGCAGAAGAGTAGTATAAGGAAAATATAAGGGATAATAAAGAAAAAAGAAAAGATAAAGGATTGCTGAATGTCAAAATCCTTTTAACTTCTTATTGCATAACAGGCAGAAAAGTCTCAGCGGGATTCCCATCAATCCTGCTTTTAAGGGTGCTAAAATGGATAGGGAAATAAACATTCTCGGTGGAGGAATAAGCGGTCTTGCTTGTGCCATAATACTTTGCAAGAACGGATATGATGTTAATATCTATGAGAAAAGGGAAGTCACAGGTAAAAGGTTTAACAGCGACTGGCAGGGAATAGAAAACTGGTCCGAAGAAACTGATGTATTAGATGAGCTGAAATCGTTCGGAATAGACCTGTCCTTTGATTATGTTCCGGTTTGCGAACTTGACCTTCACTATTCTGACAAGATACGCACCCTTACAGGCGACAATGCCTGTTATCTTGTAAAACGTGGTACAGCCGATGATTGTCTTGACACATGCCTTTTGAATCAGGCTAAAAATATGGGAGTTAAGATTCTCTATGGTACAATGCCTGATGAGAATACACCTGTTCATGTGATTGCAACCGGTCCTGAAAAAGGGAACATTTTTGCAAAAGGAATAAAATTCCGGACTAACAGTCCTGATAATTACCACATGGCATTTGGTGATGATATTGCAAAAGGTTTCTACTCATATCTCCTCATCAAGAATGGTGAAGCTACTATTGCAACGGTTTTTGACAATAAGAACCTGCATGATTCTGAGAATTTCCTGAATAACACTATTGATTACTTTTCCAACTACTACAACCCTGAAGAAGTCAAATCAGGCAGGAAGTTCGGAGGTTTCGGATACTTTGATATCAGAAAAACTCTCCACGATGACAACGGCGCAATGCTCATAGGCGAAGCCGGCGGCCTTCAGGATTACCTCTGGGGATTTGGCATGAGATACGCATTCCAGAGTGCAAATTTCGCTGCAAGAAGTATCATGACTGGAGAATCCTATGATATTCTGATAAGGGAAAATCTCCACCAGAAACTTAAACACTCACAGAGAAACAGGAAACTCTTTGAGATACTTGGACCTCTGGCATGCCCACTGGCATATCATCTGTTTAACAGAAGCAAGGATCCGCTGAAGCTTTTGAATGTGGTGTATAGGTAAGAGTTTTTGGTTTGACTTGTATCTGTGGGGAATTAATTTTAGGATATAGGTAAGTGTGAAAAACGGAACTCTAGTGACAAATAATAACAGTTAATCAAATCTCAAAATTTAGTATGAGTACAAAATGTATTTATCAGTTTTTTTTCTAGCATTGTGACCATCAATATGCCAATCACTCTTTATTACAGTAAGGTTACTATCGGAATTTGGAATTATAGTTACCGAATAAATATATCCATCTGAATGTTTAAAAATCTCAAGAGGATAATAAAATTGTGCTTCCAAATCACAAAAGGCATAGTCATATTTTGAATGAGAATAAATTCTACACATTGTAGTAATCAACTTTTCTGTAATACTGTCTATTTCCTCATCGGGATAACTGGTTGATTTAAAAATATCTGCTTCCTCAATATCCAAAAGAAAACCAAAAAAATTAGTTTCTTTTACAGTTCTTATTGTATAATCTAGTTTTTTACCCTTTATTATTTCAGAATTGAGTAAAATTTCACCGTAATATCCACTTGAAAAGTCCTTCAGATTTTCCAGTGAAAAAAAAAGCGAGTCTAAATTAATTTCCTTCCAATTCTCTCCATCCGCATTTTCACTATATTTTGCAACTTTGATAGTTCCATTGGAATCCAAAAAATACCCTATTATATTTTTTAATTCTTGTTGTAATTTTTCAACGGTAGCATCATCGTAAACAAGAGTTTTCAAATTTCCAATTCCATATGTAAGACCAATTGATATTCGTGCTCCCATTAAATCATCCTCCCCACATTTCCAACCTTTGACAGATTATTTAAGAAAAGAAATTATTGAACCATAGGAAGAAAATAAGAATTACAATATATATTAACACTATCAAAATAATTGATTTGATTGATTTATCTTCACTATAAGCTTTTTTAGCATATATAATATACACAAATGTCAACAATGTTACAGGAATCAATAATCCTTTTTCAATTAGTAGTTGAATCATCATTAACCCCATTATTTTACATGTATTTTATATTGGAACATATTACTTTTTTTGATAATCCTTCCTTCTTTTATTAAATAATCAATGGTGATTTTCATGACTCTTGAGGATACAAAAATGCTAGAGTAGAACTAATTACAAGTTGCATAGCTATTACAAATTTAGAATAATTGCTAACAGATGCATTAAATCCTAATTTATAAGGAGTATAAATGATTACCAGAAATGTTAGAATAGCTGAAACAATGTAAATTAATACAATTGAAATTACAATTAATCCATATTTATTATCCTTGTACAATAATGAAATATTAAAGCCTTTGTAGGCTATTATTAAGAGTATAATAAGATATGTGATAAATAGTATGTCCGCAATTAATTCAATCATATTCAATTTGCTTTAGTAGTTTATCGCATTTAAATTTTGTTTTATAGTTATAACTTAGTAACCTCTTCACCGCCGGAGTATTCAGATTCAAGTCTCCATTATACTATGTTTGATTCCCTGAAACCTGCTCCTTGAAACTCCGAAAGCTTTCGCTTCAGATTGTGACATATGGAGAATGTTATTCATTTTCCAGAGAATATATCCCTTAGAGTGTTGCAATATCACTCTCTGATCTATAACTCCGGATGATGAACACACTGCAACTTAGAACAGCTTTTCCACACATTCTTTAAGTTCACGGTAAGCGCGGGTTTCTGCTATGTTCTGTGGACCTGTAGCGAAAGCTTCCAGCATTGAACGGTAGTACCATTCCTGTTCTTCTTTTGGGGCGTTGAACTTGTCCCAGAAGCATTCTCCATCTATACTTAGTTCGCTGATGAGATCCCTGATGTTTGCAAGCTTGTCCGCACATGAGAGAAGCTTGATCTCCCGGTCAGCACTTTTTATCACACTTATGGTATGTTCCTTGCGCTGCTTCCATGTATGTGCCTTATTGCCACTGGCAGGCTGCCTGAGCTCTTCCGGTTCGGTAACAGCGTTCACGTAATCAGCAACTTGTTGACCGTATTTACTTGATATTGTTTCAATGTCAACATCGGTATCTTCAACAACATCATGGAGCAATCCTGCCATTACAAGTTCAAGAGGTGCATTCTCTTTAAGAAGGATGGACGCTACATTCATCGGATGCGAGATATATAGAGTACCGGATTTCCTCGTAGCGTTATTGTGTGCACCAACGGCAAATGCAAACGCATCAGCAAGTCCTGTCAGGTCTGCTTCCTTGTGCACCTCATATTTTTCCTGAAGGCCATCCAGCTGTATCCTGTAGTTTGCCATCCTCACGTGTTCGTAAACAGTTAATTTGCCATCTATCTCAGTTGCTATCATCCTGTATTGATCACTGGCCCATATCTTTCTAAAGGGTTCCTCTGACAGGTAACCCAGATAACTGAACAATTCAGGTGCCTCAATGGGCTCAGGAACATCGAGTGTGTATATAGTGATACCGTTCCCTTTTTTCTCAGTACTGCTGCAATACTGGCTGATTAGCTCGCGTATTTTCATGATGATAACTCCAAGATCGATGTAGATGATCTTAATACTGAATTTGCAAGTCCCTATCCATATGCTTTAAAGTTAATGGTAGCCCATTCCTGTCAATAGAATAAAGTGACAAGTAAAATCATCAGGCAGATTCAATTCTTCTCGTCCCTGAATTCAACATCGTAGTGACTGCCGTCACAAAATGGTTTATTTTTTGATGCACCGCATCTGCAAAGTGAATAATGGTCCTGTGTTTCGGGTACTGAACCATCTGGATCATTAAGTTCTATCCCTGTGACATTGTAAGGTCCGTCTTTCATAATCGAGATTTCCGGCTCTTCCGAGTAATCCTTATGCAATTCCCCGTTGATAGTATAACTCAATGCACCGGAAGGACATGACCTGATAAGAGCTGCTATCTCTTCCTGATCTGCAGCATCAGGTTCTGCCCACGGATCTCTACCTCTTTCAAAAACGTCAGGCAGGTTGTGAACACAGTAACCTACATGACAGCATACACCTCTGTTACGATGGATGCTGATATTTTTCCCGACATAAGTCTCAACTTTATCAGGAACACGGTCTTCTTCTTTTTCCCCGGAAAAACCAATCTTTGCATGTGTCCCATCACAGAATGGCATATTCGCTGACCCTCCACACCTGCAAAGTGTCATAACGGGTTTTGTCTCAATTAAATCACCCTTTGAATTCCTGAGTGTTTCAACGTCTTTTGCAATATATGGACCATTTTTTGATACTTTTATTGAAGGTCTGAGCTCTTTATCCACTGACACACCTCTGTAAAGATAAATCTGTGTGCATCAGATTTCAAATTTTTGCAGGTTTAAATTTTGTATATAGTTAAAAGTTTTCAGAAAAAACTCTCTTTCAAATTTATAGTTTTTCACATTGCAACTGATAGTAATTTAGATTCTCAAATTCTTTTGAAAATCATTGATACAAAAATATATATAAAAACATCTTATTTTAGATATAAATTTATAATAATTTTAGGTCATCAATATGAAATCTGACAAAACTGGTAGAGCTGCATTAAGAGGTTACATGCTTGAAGTCGTTGTAAGAAGATTGTTGGAAGAAAACGACTTCGAAGTTATTAAAAAAGAAACTAAAGGTAAAGTTGAATTTCGTGGTGACAATATTGAAATAAAAGGAAGAGGGACATGGCATCAAATTGATAGTCCTTGTATTTATAACAAATCTATTCCATTTACGTATGACTTGAGATTATTAGCTGAAGTAAAATTTTACAAAGATGAAGTGCAAAAAAATAGAATAAGGGAATATATTGGAGTAATAAAAGATATCTCTGAAAATTATTTCCTTGATGATAACAATACAATTGATAATCAAAAGAGATATACTGACATTGGAGTCTTTTTTTCAGCTAGTGGATTTCAAATTGAAGCTGAAAAATTAGCTTTTGCTCATGGAATTAAAACGGTTTCATACAAAAACAATCAAACGATGAGTATCATCAGAGATCTTATTTTAAATTTAGAAGAAAATTATTTATATTCAAAAAAATGTGTTGGAAAAGGAAATCTAAAATCGTTCATGAAAGACTTTTATCAATTACTAGAAAATACGAGTGATGAAACTTGGATGAAGTTTGAACGTTATTATAATCCACTTGAAGGTGCCAGAGATAAAGTTTACGAACTTAGCCAAAATATTAGACGAATTAACTCTTCTTTTTTTGGAGTAACAGAAACTAATTATTTTATACATTTTTTGAGTAATGATTCTTTCCCAGCATATCTTTTTCACAATTCAGATGAAGCAGAATGTCAGATTTTTTTTGATCAATTAGGCCAGTTTTATTTAACGATAAATAACTCTGAAGGTGAAAGATTTTATTTTACTGCTCCACCAGATTTACTGAGTGATTTTGCATTTGCTAATTTTAGAAACATAGCACAGGAAAAAGGTCGTCACTTTAAAAATATCAAAATCAGCATTACACTTGAAAATATTCAAAGAAATCTTATATTGAAAATTGATGAAGAATGGTTAAGAGAAGTGCTAGATAATACAAGATGATTCAATCATTTTCATTCAATAACTAGATTGTAAATTTATCTAACATAATATATACCTCACCAATCACCCAAACACGACTGGCACTCTGAAGCAGCCCTCTCTTCCAACACCTGAATATTCTTCAACACCTGCTTTTCAGAGAAATCTCTGTCGTTTACAAGATAATCGAACAATGAATCAGAATCAGGTTTTTTCCACTTGAAACTGTAATCCTCTGTGACAGGAGGATTCAGGAAGAATTCCTTTATCTCTTCAAGCGGAGCACATGCACGAATATCCTTATCCTCTTCTCTGATAAGTGTCTCGATGTCACCGTGTTTTTTGATGAGTTTCAGGGCTGTTTTTGCACCCACACGGTGCATTCCTTCGTTAAAATCAGTACCTATGCAGATTGCAAGGTCTATCAACTGCTCACGGCTTAGTTCCAGTTCTTCAAGACTGGCAGAAAGTGAGATGTGTTCGGGAGTTTTTGTAACGTACTTCTTCTGTCCAGGTAACTTTCGCTTTCCTGTGCTTCCAAGATTGCGAATGACATTCTCGGCTCCAAACAGGAAAACATCATAATCCTGTGAGCCTACATAATCCACATCTCCACGGGAAACCATATAAGATGCCTGAGCCTCTGCTTCGGATTCTGCCTGAATCCAGGGGATTCCCATGAGTTCAAGCAGCCTTTTTGAATCAGCAAGGATCTGCGGAGTTATACAGGATGTAGCCTGGGCGTATTTTTTCATATCCTCAAGGTTGCCTTCATCCTTTGCAATCTCATAATTAAGGGCTGCATTTTCCTTGCATTCCTTTCGTTTTTCAAGAGTATCTTTTTTCATCTCAGGTGGCTTACCGTCAAAAATGAAAACCGGTTTGATATTTGCTTCCCTGAGCCTGCTTGTTCTTGAAAAAAGTCCTGTAAGATGCGATACGGGATTACCTGAGGAATCGGTGAGCATTGAGCCGTCACGCTGCCGAATTGCACTGAGGAACTGGTAAATTGTGTTGTATGCATCTATTGCTATTACTTTTCCTGAGAGTTCCTCGTAAGTTATCGTGTTTTTGGTGAGTAGTGTGCCTATTTGCGTTCCCATATTTTCCATCCTTTTTTAGTGATGCCTGATGATTTTTTGTGCGTTTTATGCTATCTTTGTTTATAGTAGTATCCTGAAATGTATATCTTTGGTGATCTGAACCCAGTGCTTATCAATCATGCAGTATAAATTAAACCAATATTTAAAATTCACAAAAGGGGGAGGGTAATATAGCAAATATAGATGAGAAGGTACCTGAGAATGTTGAGGGACCTTACTATGTGGATAAAAGTTGCATATCCTGCCAATTGTGTGTCGACAGGGCACCGGGGCATTTCAGGATGGCAGAAGCAAATGCAAACTCATATGTTTTCAAGCAACCGGAAACGGACATGGAAAAGAAGAATTGCGATGATGCTCTGGAAACTTGTCCAGTGGATGCCATTGGAAATGATGGATGAAAAGACCACTTCAAAATAGTATCGTCCTGGCAAATATCCTGATATCCCGGTCTTCCACAAATCATAATACTATTCAAAGACAATAATACCTACACCTAAAGAAAATTAGGGTTCGAGTGGGTATAAAATGACAGGCATCAAATACGTTAGCTGGTTTGAGGAAATTAGTATAGATGACGTGCCTTTAGTTGGAGGCAAAAATGCATCCCTTGGCGAAATGTACAGGGAGCTTACAAACAAGGATATCAAAATTCCAAACGGCTTTGCCATAACTGCGGATGCATACTGGCATGTTTTAGAGTCTGCAGGAATAGTTGATGAGCTAAAAAAGACACTTCATGGACTTGATATCGATGATGTCACTGACCTTGCTAAAAGAGGAAAGAAAGCAAGAAACCTGATACTTGATGCGGGAATCCCGGATGATCTCTGGGATGAGGTCAAAGATGCTTACGATAAACTCTGTGAGCAGTATGGAGAGGATACTGACGTGGCAGTTCGTAGTTCTGCAACAGCAGAAGACCTTCCCAATGCATCATTTGCAGGACAGCAGGAAACCTATCTAAACATTCACGGCTACCATTCACTGAAAGATTCCTGTAACAGGTGTTTTGCATCACTTTTCACTGACAGAGCTATTTCCTACAGGGTGAATAACGGTTTTGACCATTTCAAAGTCGGGCTTTCCATTGGTGTTATGAAAATGGTTCGCTCAGACCTTGCGTCCAGTGGAGTTATATTCACAATTGATACGGAAACCGGTTTTGAGAATGTTGTATTTATCACCGGAGCCTATGGTCTTGGTGAAAACGTTGTACAGGGACTTGTAAATCCTGACGAGTTCTATGTTTTCAAACCTACTCTAAAGGAGAACTTCAAGCCTATAATCAAGAAGGAAAAAGGAAGCAAAGAGATCAAGATGATCTATGGACGTGGGGATTCCCGTGTTCTTACCCGTAATGTTGACGTTCCTGAGGCTGAAAGAAAGCAGTATTGTATTAATGATGAGGAAGTACTGCAACTTGCTAACTTTGCAGTGACTATTGAAGACCACTACTCACAGAAAAGAGGAAAACACGTCCCAATGGATATTGAGTGGGCAAAGGACGGTGAGACAGGTGAGCTGTTTATAGTTCAGGCAAGACCGGAAACGGTTCAATCCCTGAAGCGAAAGGATGTTTTAGAGACTTATTATCTGGATGATTCCTCAGATGTCATTGTCACCGGAAGAAGTGTTGGAGCTAAGATAGCAGCCGGAAAGGTGCATGTAATTCCTGATGTTTCACAGTTAAGCGAATTTAACACCGGAGAAATTCTTGTGGCAGACACCACAACACCTGACTGGGAACCTGTCATGAAACGTGCTGCTGCAATTATTACAAACAAAGGTGGCAGGACATGCCATGCTGCTATAGTGAGTCGTGAACTTGGTATTCCGGCAGTTGTTGGTGCTGAGAATGCCACGGAAATCCTGAAAAATAATATGGATGTAACGGTGAGCTGTGCAGAAGGCGATGCAGGCAGAGTGTATGAAGGAATCCTGCCGTTCCATACTGAGACTGTTGAACTGGAAGGTCTGGAGAAAACTAAAACTGAGATCATGATGAACCTCGGAAACCCGGAGGAAGCTTTTGCGCTGTCCATGATACCTAATGACGGTATCGGACTTGCAAGACTCGAGTTCATCATCACGAGCTACATCAAGGTGCATCCCATGGCGCTTATCCACCCTGAAAAGGTTGAGGATGAGGAAGTGCTGGAGGAAATTGACAAACTCACTGGCAGGTACGAGAATAAGGCTGATTTCTTCGTGGAGAAACTCGCCCAGGGTGTTGCAACCATTACTGCAGCATTCCACCCGAAACCTGTGGTTGTGCGTATGAGTGACTTCAAGTCCAATGAATATGAGAGCCTTATCGGCGGGGAATATTTCGAATTCGGGGAAAACAACCCCATGTTGGGCTTCAGGGGAGCTTCACGTTATTACGATGAACGCTACCGGGAGGGCTTTGCTCTTGAGTGCAAAGCCATGAAAAAAGTGAGAGATGATATGGGACTAACCAACCTGATTCTTATGATCCCATTCTGCCGCCGTATAGAAGAAGCCGAAAAGGTGCTTGAGGAAATGAAAATGAACGGGCTTGTCAGGGGAGAGAATGGCCTTCAGGTCTACATGATGACCGAAATCCCAAGCAATGTCCTGCTAATAGATGAGTTTAGCCAGTACTTCGATGGATTTTCCATCGGCTCAAACGACCTCACACAACTGACACTTGGAGTTGACCGAGATTCTGAGATCCTTGCTTCCTCTTTCGATGAACGAGATGAAGCTGTAAAGAAAATAGTATCAATGGCTGTACAGGGTGCAAAGCGAAATAATAAGCACAGCGGTCTCTGCGGCCAGGCTCCAAGCGATTTCCCGGAGTTTGCGGAGTTTTTGGTTCGGGAGGGAATAGATTCAATTTCACTAAACCCTGATTCTGTGATGAAAATAGGGTTGAAGGTGCTTGAGGTTGAGAAGGGGATAGAGAAGAAGTGATATGGAGGGTATTTTCTTTTTTGGTTTAGTGCTTTATTTAGAAGTAAAATAAATTCATAACTGTCAAATATACTATCAATAATATTTAAAATACCTTAAATATGATTAGTGCAAATATGTAAGAAAGTGGGAATTGAGCTATCTGGCTTGAATTTAAAATCAGGTAAGAAAAAGGGAATTTCTGACCTGTGAGTGAAGTAACTGTTGAATAGCGATGTTTCTCTGTTATGAAACATACGAGAACAGAACGATAAAGGGGAATTAAAAATGGGATCTTTAAAAAAGTGTCCTGAGTGTCATGGAGACTTTCACAGACTTCCAAATGGGATACAGGTCTGTAAAACATGTGGCTACTGGACAAGAGAAAACACTGCAAGAATGGAATCTTTGATGTTGTATGAAGAAGCTATGCTTAGTGAAGGAGGACTCTGAATGGAAAACCAGCCGGAAAAATCCTGCAAAAACTGCAAGAATATGCTTAAAAGACAAAAGCTTGGAATGAACATCGTTTATTACTGTTCTAACTGCGGATGCATGACCAGTGCTGATCTTCTATGAAGATTAGTTCAACTGGTTAATTCTTTAAAGGATAGTTAGAATTGGAATATATATACTTTGCATTTTTCATTTAATGCTAAATATCCCTATAATTTCAACGAAAATCATAATGAATATCCTTATATCCTGAGATAATATTTTATACAGTACTGTTAAGGGGGTTTGTTTATGGCAATACATCATGTTAACAAAATAGGGGTTATATCCCTTGGAAAAATATTTGGTGCAGTTTATGGAATAATGGGACTTATATTAGGGGCTATAATGACCCTGATGTCACTAATGATGGGGTCCCTTATGGGTAACGAAGGAGCATTTGCAGGACTTATGTTCGGGGTCGGCTCAATAATAACACTGCCTATATTCTATGGGGTTCTGGGACTTATCTCAGGAATAATAACAGCATTGATATACAATGTCGTAACAGGATTTATCGGCGGACTGGAAATTGAAGTAGACTGAAATATTTCATCTGCAGGTAATTTTACTTACCTGAACTCTTTTCATTTTTTAATTAGTACTTTTAATTATGATTTTTGCATTACATTAACCAATTACTGTCAACATCTTCTTATGTGATATCAGTACATTACATTTATTTAGGAGATGAATGTAAAAATGATAGAAGTAAATATTACGAAAATTAATCCATTTTCTCTGGGAAAAGTCATTGCACTCATCACAGGAGTAATAGGCCTCTTTTTTGGACTAGTTGGAATATTATTTGCAGGAACCCAGACCATGGGCAGTATTGGTACCACAGAAATAATAGCAATACTAAGTATGATTTTGCTGGCACCTTTAATCTATGGAATTCTTGGTTTTATTACAGGTCTTATTGCTGCAACCATATTCAATGCTTCAAGCGGATATATTGGCGGTTTGGAAATAGAAATTGAAGAAAAATATGATTAAGGTTCAATCCATACCTCAAGCACCCTGTCCTTGATCTCATAATCCTTTACAGTTGTGAGCTTCATGTCCTTTGGATTCTCTATCCAGCCAAGGTCATAATCCTTCTTTTCCCTGCCACCGCAGCAGACTTTTCTTGTTATTCCAAGATTCAGTTTAACGCGGTCAACATCTACCTCACTTATTTGTTCAACTTCATCCTGATATCTTCTTTGAATAAGGATCATAAGAATTACCCGGTAAAAATATACCGTCCTGAGAAGATAATCGTTTCTATCTACTGCGAATATTATGGTAATTATAACAGTAATTACTACACGACTACATCAGTAGCTTTGCCAGCAGAGGAGCCAGGAATACAGTTACAAGACCTGCAATTCCTATTGCAAGTCCACTCATTGCGCCCTCTGTTTCACCAATCTCAACAGCCTTGGTAGTTCCAAGAGCGTGGGAAGAAGTTCCGATAGCCACACCAATAGCAACCTCATTTTCAATTTTGAACAGCTTGCAGACCATTGGTCCAAGCAACACACCTGCAACACCCGTAAAGACAATTGCAGCCACAGTAACCGAAGGCAGACCGCCAAGCTGGTTGGATATCTCAATTCCAATAGGAGTTGTAACTGATTTTGGAATCATGGAAACACTGAGTATTTCATCAAGTCCAAACATCTTGCACATAATGATGATGCTGGCAATTCCAGCTGCAGAACCGATGCTGATTCCGGCAATAATAGGAACAACATTTTCCTTCAGCAGACTAATTTTGCGGTACAGGGGAACTGCAAGGATGACAGTGGCGGGCCCCAGGAAGAATGATATGAACTGGCCACCGTTATTGTAATCATCAAAACTTATGTGAAAGCTCAGAAGCAGGGCTATTATCATAAGCATGCTGAGAACCAGCGGGTTCATCAGAGGAGAGCCTGTTTTTTTAGAAATCTGAACACCTGCGGAAAATGTCAGCAGGGAAATTCCAATTCCAAATACAGGAGACTGGACAAACTGAGTTATAATCTCACTCAAGGGACTGCCTCCTTTTGATAAGTAGCTGTACCGTCGCACCGGTAACAACTGCAATGATAAAAGTGGAAACCACAGAAATTGTCACAAGTGCAGTCCATTTTCCTTCAAGTACCGTGAAGCAGGTAATAAGTCCGACTGCTGCCGGGATAAAGAAAAATGCCAGGTGCTTAAGCAGGAAATTGCTTACATCCTCAATCATAGAAAGCTTGACAACTCCTGTTAAAAGCAGTATCAGGAGCAAGACCATTCCCAGAACATTTCCGGGAATTGGGATGTGAAAATAACTGTGGATCAGGTCACCAAGATAGCAGATTGCAAGAATAATGGCGAACTGGAGAATATATTTCATTTAAGGTCACTTACGTTTTTTATGATCATTGGAGGACTGCATTTTTACAGTCTGATGAGACGGTATAAGGTTAATCGAAGATATTAGTGTTTTCGGTTCGCATGCAGTGATAACAATTATCAATTGCTTCAAAAGAAAATTAAAATTGAGTAACAGGTTTATAACCTGTTTTCATATCATTTTTATTACGTCTTATTACCAAATCTGGAAGCCGGTGATCCACCTTTATTCTTACCCTGGCTGGAACTTTGCTGCCGGGTAGAAGCATTTTTGCTCCTGGAATTATGGGATTGGATAGACTTTGCCTTCATATTCCTTTTTGGCTTTTTATTTCCATCACCGTTTGGCGAGGATTTCGGAGAAGATTTTTTGGGGCTGGCATTGTTGCCTGCGTTTTTATCCTTGTTCCGATTATTACCACCGCTTTTCCTGCCGCCTTTATTGTCTCCATTTTTGCCTCTGCCCTGTCCTCTTTTAGAACCGCTTCCCCTTGGCCTTCCATATTGTCTTGGTGCAGGTTTGGCATTATCACCGGTGGCATTCTTGGCTTTTTCAGAATGGTACTCATGCTCTGCAATTTCTACCTCCATCCTGATGAGTTTTTCAATCTCACGGAGGAAATCACGTTCATCTGCAGCACAGAATGAGAATGCTGTTCCATCGGCTCCGGCCCTTGCTGTACGACCGATACGGTGTACATAGCTTTCAGGGATGTTTGGCAGGTCATAATTGATTACGTGTGAAATGTCCTCAACATCAATTCCACGGGCTGCGATATCTGTTGCAACCAGCACACGAAGTTTTCCTGATCTAAAATCCTGAAGGGCTTTTGTACGGTGTGTCTGGGACTTGTTTCCATGAATCGCATCAGCAGGAATCCTGTTCTTGTTAAGCATCTGGGCTACTTTGTTGGCCCTGTGCTTTGTACGGGTAAAGATAAGTACACATTCCAGATGTTTGCTCCTGAGAAGCTGTAGTATCAACTCGTTCTTGTTCTCTGAATCAACAAAGAATACGAACTGGTCTATGCGCTCTACAGTTGTTGCCTGAGGAGTCACTTCCACGGTTACAGGGTTTGTCAGCATTTTCCTTGCAAGTTTTGAAACGTCAGGAGACATGGTTGCTGAGAAGAAAAGCGACTGTCTCTTTTGAGGCAGCATTTCCACGACTTTATAGACGTCATTGACAAATCCCATGTCAAGCATCCTGTCTGCTTCATCAAGCACGAAGTACTCAACCTCTGAGAGATTTACATGTCCCTGGTCTACCAGATCCAGCAGCCTTCCCGGAGTCGCTACAAGTGAGTCTACGCCCTTTGAAATGGCTTTAACCTGTGGACCCTGTCCTACTCCACCAAAGATAACTGTGTGCTTATATCGTGTATAGCGTCCATATGAACTGAAACTGTCACCTATCTGGGCTGCAAGCTCTCTTGTTGGTGCAAGCACAAGCACGCGTGGATATTTCTTACGTGTGTTCCTGTGAGCTGCTGACATGTTGTGTAAAATTGGTAATATGAATGAAGCAGTCTTTCCCGTACCTGTCTGGGCAATACCAATCATGTCCCTGCCGCCAAGAAGATGCGGTATGGATTGTTTTTGTATAGGAGTAGGTGTTGTGTACCCTTCCTCTTTTAATGCACGCTGTAATGGGTAAATTAGATTAAGATCATCAAATGACATGTGAACCTCGGTTGTATTAGTAGAATCAGAGTTGTGCGACACATTAGCGTCTGCAATGTGAAATTCGTAATATTGGTAAATTTATCGATTATGTTTTTATTTCTACACAAACGATATCAACAAAGTTAAACAGTCAAAATCTTAACAGAAAATGTGAATGCTAACTTCAATAATTTATTTGTAAAAATTGTATGGTGCTCCGGCCGGGATACAACCTCATATTATGATGATGATACCCCGGACGGCTCTCCCTTACCCGATTAATGCAACGTTTGTGAGATTCGCAGGTTACCAAGAAAACGAATCTCGGCTTTCGACCTGTTGACGCAGGTAGCCACATGTCAGGCAACATACAATATTTACGTTTGTCTATATATCTTTTTTTCCTGTAGATTTTGAATGATTTTGAACTTTATTTAGTATGCCAGCGAACTATATACTAATAAGATAATAATGTGTCGTTATCCAAAACGTATATATACAAATTAAATTTAATTCAGTGTGTTAAAGTTTGACGACTTTGACAACACCTTAACAGAAGGTTACCAAAATGAAGAGCATTAACACAGATAGCGAAAGCTCTAGCCCTGTAGCTGGAGTGAGTATTGATAGTGGAAACCAGAAGCAATTAGAAGCACTGGGTTTTGATTACATTTTGCCTGTACTGCAGGAGACACAGGCATGACCGAAATCATCACAGAGCCTGCAGTTCCAACCATTGAGGAAATGCCTACACAGGATGAAACTGAGAAGCTCACAGAGCTTCAAAAATGGGAAAGAGCAAAGATAGGATTTGTATGTATAGCACTTGGATTTGGTGGCTCTGCAAGCCTTTTGATCGCAGATGCCATCATGTACGATGAGATACGCAATGGATCTATCCTGATTATTGGAGGATTCTCTTTCTTAATGTTCATGTTTGCCATAATAGCAGATAAAAAAGCTAAGAAATCCAGCAGGGAGGCTCTCTGATGGCAGACAAACTCGCATATAGATATTCCAGAGAAGAAATAGTTCAGATGGTACGTGAAGAACTGAAACTATCAAAAGAGAACTATGAAACTGCAATTGCACTTTCCACTCCCAATGGAAAGCAAAATGAAATGGGAATCTACTTTTCCGGAAAGAAGGCCACCTATAACAACGTCCTGGAAATGCTCACCGAAGTCATTAATGGGGATAAAGAAACAGGAGAAAACTCTGGCAGCAACTCTTATAGCTCCTTTGCTCCTGATATTGAACTCCAGACACTTGTCCATGAGGTGATGTAATGTGCTGTTGGACAAATGTAATAAACGCTTACAATGAACCTGCAGGAGAGAATGGCCACATCGTACACCATCCGCCAGTCTCCACTCATTCTCCTGCTTTTACTCTACAAACAGAGCCAGAAACTCAGGAGGTGATCTAATTGAGAAAACCTTTTCTGAGAACTGAGATTAAAAGAGCCATTATAGAGCCTGAAACTGATATGGATGAGGTTTGCATAGTTCCTGAGATGCCTATGCAGTACATCAATAATGCTGTCATTACAGTCTCCGAGGATGGCTATGCATTTGTTACATGGCTGCAGCCAGTTAAAGACTGGAAATACCACGTTGCTGATTTTATCGGTGGTTGTCTAGTAGTTGCATTATTCTTTGCAGCATGTACAATATTCTGGTCTAGTAGGATCAGTCTCCTGCAGAATCTAGGAGTGATCTAAATGAAGCTTCCAGAAAATACTCATGTAGATGCTACAGAATTCCAGAATAAGGAGGACGATGATGTAGGATATATCACATGGCTGCAAACGTTGAAAACGGCGTTTGCAGGTTTTTTTGTTGGTACTGCTTTATTCCCCCTGACAGCAGTCATAGACACAATAGTTCCTGATTCGGACTGGATTGTAACGTACATGGCAAAAATCCTGCTATTTCTGCCAATTCCTGTATTTGTGGTTACTGTCCTGCTCAGTTATGCCATCAGGCATGAAATTAAGCAATTTGCCATAAAGTACAGGAGAGATGAATAATGCCAGATCTTTACGTTGTCCAGAACCATGTCAGGCCTGACAGGCAAACTCACAGGTATGCAGGAAGGCGAAGGCTGACAGGCACACGTTATCCTTTGTCCCGGACTGTTGCCTCTGTCCGGCCAGTTACCAGGAAAGTAAAGATCTTCTCCGGAGAGATCTGAATGTCTCGTGCTTCAATAATCACGCTGGACGAATCCGGAACACCGGTCTCCAGGGAAGTTGACAATGCAACTTATGACGATGAAACCGGTTTTCTTTACGTACATGGAAAAGAAGCCTATCAGGTTGACGAAGTAATCAACATGAGAAGCCCTACATTCTGCGCTGTTCGTTTCCTGAGAGAAGAAGCCAGGAGAGCTATAGCATGAACCTGAAAGGCCTTTCACCATCAACCGGGTATTGCAGGGATTCAAAATGTGACCATCTGCAGCCATACAGAACGGATGTTGTAGGTAAAAAGAAGCGTGTGAGTTACTGGTGTGAGCTGGCAAAGAAGATCCCTGTCAACATGTCAAAGTGTCCTCTGGATGTTCCGGAGGATATCAGTGAAATGAAGGTGCTTTCCTTCAGACAACCTTATGCTTCTATGGCAGCTGAAGGCATCATGTTCCTTAACATCAGGTCAACAGACTGTCATTATAGAGGTCCTGTGGTAATCTATGCTACACAGGGTCATGTCAGGAGGAGGGACAGAAAGTACTTTGAGAAGGTCCTTGGACGAGAGATCTTCAAGAAGGAAAATGGAAGATACAATTCCCTCCTTCCTCATGGGAAAATGCTGGCTGTTGCAGATATAACAGGCACAATACGCTTTGACAATCCGGAGAAGTTTGCTGCATATTCTGAGTGCCACTACCTGTCTCCATTCTATTTTGAGAAAGGTATGGTCTGTTATGGATGGATACTGCAGAATGTCAGGCCACTTACTGCAGAGATTGGCTGGAAGATGCCAAAGGGCTGCAGGAACTGGTCTAAGATTAGAACCTCAGTGATTAATCCTTATCTGCCTACAGCTGAGGAGGTGATGGTTTGAGTTTGTGGATCTGCATTGAATGTCATGATGGAACACACTGTCTAGTATCAGGTTCCTTGCCTCCAAAGGAATGTGTTATCAGTCCTAATATTGGAGATTCAAAGTTTAGCGAGCTGAACCTGGAAGACAATGATCTCAAGTTGGAAGCCAGAGAGCGAGGTTTCCATGTCATTAATGAAAAGGATCTGCTGGAGCTTGTTCACAAGCTTGCTGAGGCATCAGAAGCACTTGACAATGTTGTGGAAGAGGGGATATAATGAAGTTCACAATATCCTCTGGACCCTTTAACGTGCCTTTAGTGAAGCATGTCATTGTTGCAATGGGTGATTCCTACATAGAAGCAACATGGAACTGGGAAGTTCTCAAATCTGAACTATACACTCATTTTCCACATTTGAGGAGTACAAAAGCCTACTGTATGGCCAGTGAATATGATAATGATTCCAGGATGTACTGTGAGAATGTACTGTTCTTCATTGAGTGTGATTCTGAGATTCTCAAGGATATCTGTGTTAGGATGAAAGGAGAGTATCTCACACATGCAGAGGTGAGAGTATGACCTTCCAGAACAACTTTTCTAATGATTCCCAGAAAGGTCTCCCTGATTTCTTATGGATCTCTCTGACTGATATAGGAGTGTGATTTTCGAAAATTCAGATAAAAATACGTACCCATACGTACGCCAAAAATCCCCTATCCCCTACATCGTATCGTTATGCTGCGGCGTAGCCTAAAAGGTAACTGAGCCGAGGCTCTGTTGCCTTGGCATACGTACGTACCCATACGTACGTATGCGGCTCTCGGTTTTTGATGGGTATTATACAATTTGAAATTCGATCAGAAATACAGGTGATGATTAACATGCAAATCAAGGTTACAACTTCTATAGATCCATATCTTAAAGCCTCGTTCGAGGCTACAAAGTCTATTCATAATAAATCATTTTCAGAGATTTTAGAGGAGGGAATCAGGCAGATTCTGGATGAAGTCTCTCCTCTGGAATCTGTCAGGCTTACAATTTTGCAACGGGAGCAGGAATTATCTGAGTTCAGATCAAAGCTTGCTGAGCTGGAAGTTCTGGAGAAGCAGAGAAAGGCTAGCAAGAGAGATGAAACAGAAACAAATCCAGATATTGAGAGATACTTGGAAGACTTCCGAAACAAGAAGTTTTCAGAACATATTGAATCAGCTTTAAAAATGTTGAAAAATGGAAGTCAACCTAACTGGAAGCATATGGCTCCAATGTATCAGTTCTCAAATGAGAAGGAGTTTAGGCAATGGTTCATTGAAAAAATGAATAGAGAAGGAGTGATTATTTCATAGACTTTTAAAATAAATTCCATGGCTTTTAGATATATGTTTTTTTGTAAGTTAATTGACCCATTCCCATTTTGTATATTTAGCATGAATTTTTTAGAATTAAATAAAAAACATAGAAAAGGAAAGTGTACAGATGAAAATAGTAAAAGAGCTTGATACAGGGCTTATGTATATACTGATTAGTACAAGAGAAATAATGCAAAGCCTGCCTGAAGAGATTATGGAAGAATTAGGAAAAAACTGGACAGATTATGATATCGACTCTTTCAAATCTAAAGGTCGTTATATTCTGGCAGATCAAGAATATGTTGAGATTTCATCTAGGGATAAATTAAAGAATATAATATAACTTGAAACTTTATTGTATACAAAGAACAATCCTGTGGCTTAGTATATAGTAATATTTAAATGAACAAATAGTAGCTATGTATCTATTACAGTTTCTTACCAAAAAGTTCTTTTTTTGTTTTTTGTATATTTTCTTTTTCAACGAGCTGATAACCTTTTAAATCTTTATCATTTTCTAGTGACTCGTCAATTGTCATCTTAACTATATCAAATTCAGGTTCTATTTTACGGAAATAGTTGATTAAACTTTCAATCCATAATTTCCCTTTATCTTTAATAATGTAGGTTTTTGATTTATTCTCTAATTCGTTTTCTATTTCCAGTATATCCATCATTTCAAATTTTAGATTTGCTTTTGAGATGCCAGGATCTCGAGGACCAAAACTATCCCGTTTAAAATCAAAGTTAGATCCACATTCATGGCCACTAGTTATAAGCGATTCTTTTAAATTAAAACACACTTTTTCAAATTTCAAATTTCCATCAATAGAATTCAACTTATAGAGGCAATATACTTGTAAGAAATTCTTATTGATTTTGTCGGTAGTCATACTAACTGTACCCGGTTATATCCATATTAAATGTAATTTGTGCTTTTGGTAGCTCCAACACCTGCTCATATATTTTGTCAGCTGTAAGTATTATAAATTGTGTTTCATCCTCTTCACATTTAATCTTGATTAAATTAAGAAGATTAGATAATACTTGAATTTCATCTGGAAGATCTGAATCATTTTTTAATCCTTCTGCAGGCTCATCGAGGATTACAAAATCAATACGGGATGCATTGTTTTCTTTGTCTAAATCGTTGAGGGTGAGTAAAAGAGCGATATCTAAACATTTCTTTTCAGATTCACCTATTGTTTTAGATGACGAAATATCCTCAAATTCTTCCTTTTTATCAGCTAATTTCATTTTTAAGTAAAATTTGTTGTTTTTATATATGATTGGCTGTTTTTTGTAGCCCATTAATTGTGAATAATAACTATTTAGTTTAAGCAAAAAATTATCAATGCAAGTATCAAAATATTTCTTCTCAATGTTTTTCTTTTCATCTTCTAATTGTTTTATTTCTGATATCAATGTATCAGTTTCACTTTTTTTAGCATTGATTTCCGTGTTAAATCTATGTATTTCATCGTCAATTTGCTTTAAATCATCAATCCATTTAAGGTATAATTGTTTTTTATCCTGGATATGTGCTTTAAAATCAGCATCATCATAAGATTTATATTTTTCAACTCCTCTTATTATCTCAGGGTTAAATAGCATATCTAATTCACTAGAATTCTTTTTTAGGTGCTCTATCTTTAGGTTATTATCTTTTAACTCCTTCTTAATGTCCATTAATTTAAAATCAATTAGCGGTATGTTTTGTTTTGAAATAGCAATTTTTTCCCTTATTTTATTATCCAGTTCGAAATCGTATTCATCATCACCACAATAAGGGCATTTTTTATTATAATATTTATTTTCAATTTTTGCTAAGTTAGTTCTTTTACCACATACGGGACAAATGAGGACACTTATAATTTCTTTTAACACATCTATGATTTTCTCTTCATAATATTTTTGTAATTCATTTTTTTCAATTATAAGTTTCTTTTTTTCTTGATTTAGATATGTATTTCGTTCTTGAGTTTTTACAATTGTATCCCATATTTCTCGCTGCTTTTCTTTTATTTCAAAAACATCTTTTAGACTTTCATTCTCATAAGATTCAATCATCTTTTTCAAATATGCCATTTCGTCAACTGAAGATTTAACTATAGTTTCTTGTTTCTTTTTCTCCTCTTCAAGCTCCTTTATTCGAATTTCAATATACTGTTTATTTTCTTCTTTTGATTGTATTTGCCTGTCAAGAAGATCGATATCATTCTGTTTGTTTAGTAGCCCACTATAATAACTGATTATTCTCATTATACTTTTGTCATCATTTCTTTTTAATGAAGACTCTTGATCTTGATACAACAGCTTTGTTTTAAACTCTAAAAAATCAGGACTTGGCAATTTGAATATATCACAGATTTTTTGATCAATTTTTTCAAGATCAGTCAGTGTTTCTGTTATTTTAGAAGTGCTTGTATCAATCACTTCTAATCTATGATTTGTCCCTGCTTTCCTATTTATTTTGATTTCCTGAGTACCATTAGTAATTATTATACATGTTTCTGCAATCTTGTTAATTGGCCTCCGAGATGCTTTTATCCCAAAAAGAGCGTATGCTAAAGCATCTAAGGTTGTTGATTTGCCACTTTTATGCTCCCCATAAATTAGTAAATGATTGCTCATTACTTTTGTGTGCTTAACTCCTAAATACTTATAAGAATTAAACTCTTTAATACTGAAATTCTTTATTCTGTATTTGTCCATTTCTCATTCCTCAAATACACTGGCATATTCAATAGAAATCATATTTCCAATTTCAATAAATGATTTTATTATCAATAAAATAAAAAAAATGGAAGCGATGCTACTAAACATTACATAACACAAGTTATTTTGAAGTAAACTTAATACCATAAAAAAAAAGATATTCATAAAGCCTAAAGTTAAATCATAAAAATGTGGAAGCTTATCCTTATAGAATAATTCATCTAACTTATCAATTGTTTCTTTGATACTAGATGGTAATTTATCATGATTTTTTAATGTTTCTTTGATACTAGGCGGTAAGTTATCATTACTTTTTAATGTTATTCCATTTACTTCCTTATTCTTATTTTGATAGTTTTTCTTTTTATACGTATATTCTAACATTTGTCGTCTAAATAAAAAACGAGTAATTTTTTCATAAAATTCATCTAATATTGTTTTTATAAAAAAGTCTAGCAGAAGTAAAAATCCTACTATGTATATGATATCAAAAGTTCTCAAATCTGAGATATCTAATATTTGATTTGATTTTAGTAAATTATATGCTACAATTGACTCGATGATGGCTAGTGAAAATATTGTAAATTTACCTAAAGACAAATTAAAGCTGCTTGACATTTTAACCCTGTATTATAATTAATTTTTACTCTCCCCTTATATGATTTAGAACAGTTAGAGTTTATATACTTTATTATTTTATCTGATTAAATTGCCAGTTATTTTGAGTTTTTTATGGTAGAAGGATTTAGATTATGACTGTCATTTTGTATTCTTACGTAACCTTTTGAATCTTAAAGATTCCATTGATTAGAATCAAAAAAGCTATGTTGAAGATAAAACTCATTTTATTTACGATGTCTAGAAAAAGTTATAGTCAAGTAAAACTATTTAATGAGATACAAACTGTCGAGATTGATGGAGGATTGTTTCATGTCTAAGTATGTCTCAGGTGTTTTTGCCGTTCCAAAATACGATTCACGATACATAAAAAACTTGCCATTTTGTTCTACTGATTGTCAGAAACTAAAAGCGGTATTAAAGGACAATATTGGTATTGAAGAGAACAACATGAAAGTATTTGGTGAAGAAGCAAAAGACGAAGTAAAAAAATATGATATTATAAGAGCCACTCAATTAGTTTGCGATAAAGCTCAACAAGACGACACTGTTATTTTATATTTTTCAGGACATGGGTATGCGAAAAATAATGAAGCTTATTTAATTACATTTGATACAAAAGATGATTTAATTGAGGATACTGCAGTTCCAATTTCAAGAATAAAAAAAGAAGGATCTCCTCAAGATTGAGTGGGTAATTTAATATTCTGTTCATCCAATCCATATTGGATGGACGATAAACTCTTGATTCAAATGGCTCTGGGAATAACCCCTCCATGGTATGTGAAAGACATTGATCTTAATGTTTCTAAGAAAAGAATGGATATTTATCTAGATTTTACCAAGGGAACGAAGTTCCCTTGCCCAGTTTGCAACAAACTGTGTGATCTCCATGATACCAAAGAAAAAGTATGGAGACACCTTGATTTCTTCCATCATGAAACATACATTCATGCACGAGTTCCCCGAACAAAGTGTGATGGAGATGATGTAAAACTTGTTGAAGTTCCATGGACAAGACAAAATACTGGATTTACATTATTTTTCGAAGCACTAATCGTTGCAATGTCCAAAGAAATGAGTGTTTCTTCAATTGCTGAATTGATCAATATTCATGAAAATTCTGTATGGATAATTCTAGCTCATTATGTTGAAGAAGCCAGAGCAAAGATGGATCTCTCTGAGTTAGATACTATTGGAGTAGATGAAATATCTGTCAAAAAAGGTCACAGCTATGTGACCTTGTTCTATGATCTACATCAATCAAGAGTAATTCATATTGAAAATGGAAAGAAAAGAAGTGTTTTCAAGAACTTCAGGGAAGTTCTTTCCAGAAAAATAGACCCTGATAATATCAAGTATATTTCAATGGACATGTATCCTGCTTTTAGGGGTGGAGCAAGGGAATATTTCCCAAATGCTAAGATCGTTTACGATAAGTTCCATATTGTCAAAATGATGAATGATGCAATTGATAAGGTTCGAAGAAAGGAGTATCAAACAAATAAAGATCTGGGTAAAACGAGATTCATGTGGTTGAAAAATCCTGAAAATCTATCGGATAGGGAAATAGCTAAGATTCGATCAATCAAAGATTTGGATACTAAAACAGCAAAAGCTTACAGATTTAAGCTTGGACTTCAACGTCTGTGGGATATAAAAAATATAGAGGTAGCGAGGGAATATCTTGACAAATGGCATTATTGGGGAACACATAGCAACATCAAGGAAATTATCACATTGGCCAAGATGATTAAAAGAAATTCTCATGGGATATTGGAATCAATCAAACAAGGTATCAGCAACGGTGTTGTTGAAGGATTGAACAACAAAATTAAAACTGCTTTTAAGAGATCATATGGATTGAAGACTGAGAAGTGTAGGAATACAATGATATTCTTGATGGCGGGTAAACTTCGTTTACCCACACGATGTTAAAGAGAACCAAAAATGTTATTATAGGTAAGATCAACTGATCTACCTATTATTCATTTCATTTTCAATATTTCATCTTTTTTTGGAATATGGGTTACAGCTAGCTTCATAAATTGTGAATGGCTGATATCTCTGAGGATGAGACAGAACAAGTTAAAAACAGTATAAAGTCAAACTTTATACTGCAAATCATTATCTTCGCATTCCTCCTCCAGGTCCTCCGGCCATATTTCCGCCGCCCATCATTTCTGCTCGTATCTCATATATTTGGACACCATTTACAATCACAGTTCCTCCATTTATGTAAGATTCTTTATCTACATCAATTCCGGAATTACATGTGATTGTTATATAACCATCATTAATGGTTACCGAGCCATTTGCATCAATTCCATCAGTATCTCCGCTGGCCATCTCTATATTAATAGTTCCGCCATTAATGATGATTTCAACATTATAAGCAGTGCTTTTACTGGCAGCGTTAATTCCGTCATCGGTAGCGTAAATATCAATATTACCGTCATTAATTACTATATAGGTCGCTTCAATTCCTTCAGAAGCTTTTGTAATTGTGATATTTCCGCCATCTATCTGTATAAATCCGGCAGCAGTTATTCCGTCATCAGCTGCATAGATCTCAAACGTTCCATCGTAGATGTAGATATTTCCTAAACTATCGTCATCATCATTTTCACAATGGAATGCATCTTTTGAAGAAGTAACATCAAATGTTCCATCGTAGATTAAGATTCTATCATTTGCCTCGAATGAATCCAGTTCTGAAGTAACATAATAAGTTCCTCCCGTTACCTTAAGATCATCTTTACTACTAATTCCGTTTTCAGACGAAACTATTTCTAAAGAGCCGACACCATTGAAAACCAAATCATCCTTTGAAAATATGACTGCATCGAGATTTGTCTCGCCGTCACTAACAAAAGACCCTGATGTTTCCATATAATTTACGGTATCCGTAGTAGTAATGAACACTTTGTCTGCTGACTTGACGTAAATGACTGGCATATCTTCATTAACGATATTTACACCATCTAAGACAATCTGGACTTTGCTTTCATCTTCTACATCTACATATATAGTAACTTCAGTAGCATCTCCGCTTATTACATAAACACCTTCTTCAGATATTGTAATATCAGTGTCTGACTTCGCTTCTATATATGTTGCATCTTCTAAATCTGCTTCTTGTTCTAAATCCCTGTCAGTAAATTCTGAACTTGCTACATATATGGAACTATCATCATTACTTTCTTCGGTAATTGTAGAGACAGTACTTCCTTCACCACTTAAATTGTTATTACTTTCTCCTGTAATTGTGGAGACAATACTTCCTTCTGCACTTAAAAAAATAAGTAATAAGGCTAGTAAGGCTCCTACAATCAAAATGTACTTTTTCATTTTCTTTACCTCATACTATTTTACAGGTCTCTCACAATTTCATAGGTCTGTGGTGTTGTAACCGGTTACCAGGAATACTTTCTGGTTTCCGTTCAGATTTTTTATGGATTGGATAAACTCATGCCTGTTGATTTTTTTCTTGGGTATTACGCTATAGACGAGTTCAGTCACTGTTCCTGAACGGACTGAATCTATCCCTATCAGGTCTGCTGATTGTGTGTATTTGACGAATACCTTGTCAAACAGTTCTTCGAAATCAACATCTCTGTCAAGCTGTATTTTCAATATCTGGCTCATTGCAGGTCTTGCAAACCAGTCAAATTCATACATTATGAAGATAAGACTTCCGATTACTCCGGTTGCGATGATTGCCAGCATGTAGAATCTTGTACCCATTGCCATACCTATCGCCATAGCGAAGAATATGAAACCAATGTCACGGATTTCTTTCACTGCATTTCTGAAACGTATGATGGACAGTGCACCGACAAGTGAGAACGCACGTGCGATGTTTGAGCCCACAATGAGCATGATTACGTCTACTATCAGTCCCATCATGATGAGAGTGTGGACGTAACTCTGGGTGTAAGATGTTCCTTTATGCGTTCGTTTGTACAGCCATCCGATGCCTGCCAGTAATATGAAACCTAAGACCAGGCCCACAAAAACGTCGGTGGCCGTGAAGGTTCCACTCAGGTCTTCAAAATCGAATAGACTTTCAATATCTATTGTCATTTTAGTAAACCTCTATTCTTTGGGGGAATTCGCTTGCTACATCCAGTCCTGTGCAGTACTTGCTGATTCTGATGAGTCTGTAATTGTTCTGGGCGATCAGTTCTGTAAGCCAGTAAGGAACTCTCTCATTGACTTTTATCTCAAGTATCACCCGGTCCGGGGATACTATATATCTTCCAAGTTGCTTGGAGGCCAGGTCCAGGTCATTGACTCTGTATCTAATGTTCGAGTCAAAAGTCACCCTCAGACCGTTGTCAAATTCAGTTCCCGTGTACGCATGTCTGAAATAACTTGTGATTAGTGTTGGCTGGAGATTTCTTTCCTCGATCATTCCGAGGACCTCTTCCATGACAGGTCTGTCCCTTTCATCATACTCATCAGGAAGACGATGTTCGTCACAGAGTGCCATAGCATCCCTGTAAGGTATCGCAATCCTGCGTTTCTGTATTGTTTTGTCGTAACGCTGTTTGATCTCGACGAATACTATGGAATCTTCTGTTATGCTCTCTTCAGTTTCGTATATGCGAACCCTGAGTTTTTTTCTAAATTTCAGTCCGTCAATCTTTTCCCAATAACATTGAAGATCCGGGCTGTCATAGTACAGACTTGAGATTACGTAGTCTCCTGAATTCCAGGCATACTGGTCAGGAAACATATACGCCTCGAGCTGCTGTTTGAATTCGCGTGTCTGCTCCATTGTTAGCAGATACTTCAATTCAAACCGATTGAACTTTCGTATTGGTTCCATTGCAATCCTCCTTGTGATTTTGACCGTCTTCAATAATCTCCTGATTTTTTCAAGATGATTTTTTGTGGTAGACGATATGAATTTGTGATTGTAAGAAAGATCACATGTTATCTGGTGTACGATATGTATGGTGGTACATTGTTGTTTGGTGATGATGGTGGTTGGTGTTACGCTAACATGCGATCTTACAATTCGAGAATTCTCAAATGCAAATATAAAGATACTTATAATAAAAAAGATGGAATAAAGCTTTAATTTATGATTAAAAGAGAATAAAGGTTTGAAATATGAATAAAGCTATAATGGCTGATATTTAGTTGATTAAATGTGTTATAAAGTTTTATTTTACATTATAATCCCATAAATTAAATTTTGTAGTCTGTTTAAAAACCATAATTAATTATGATACATTATAGATAATTCCGTATGGACTGCAATATTCAGATTAAATTGAAAGTAGTTTTGACAGAGTCAAATATATCATATTTTGATATCGACAATGATTTATTCCAGCATTCAGAATCTTAATTATGGGCTCAGAAGACAGCTATTTTCGGGAATGTATAAACTGTGGGTATCAGCGTGGTTTCCATGTATATTTTAAGGAAATAAAAGATGGGAAAGCAAGACTTGGACTGATATGCCCAAGTTGCGGGCAGAGTTATGACATCGGGTGGCTTACAGCCGATATTGGTGAGTTTGAGCCGAAAAAAGAAAAAGTATATGAAGACCATTAGGTCTTTTTCATATTCTCCATTTCTCTCTTTATCTTAGATGCATTCTCACTGTGTTTTTTATTAAGTTTTTCAAACTCTTCCTGACTGAGTTTATTATTTTTCCTGTCCTTCTTTATTTGTGAAAGTACAGTCATTTCTGCATCATAGAGGTCTTGCAGTTCATTAATGTCCTTTGAATTTTGTGGGGCATATTTTCTTGTATAATAAAATGCGGCTGGTGCTACAATTATAATCACGATCAGAATTGGTATTGTCAGATTAGTATCTGAGGCTGCAGTGTTTTGTACAGGTTCCTTTTCTTCCCGAAAAATTGTAAATTCATTGAATTCCGGTGTGCTCCAGGTGTATGTACTATAATTCGCTTCCATTACAGTATCATCTGCTATGAGCAAAACTCCATTCTCAGAACTAAGACTGATACCTGTGTTTTCATCATGGTATACTGTAAGAATGAGCCTGGATATTGGCTGCTCAAGTTCTCCATTTTTGTAAATGACCTTCCGGAGAACTTCATCTCCGGTATCAGGTAATACATATCTTATGCCGTAAAGGAGTGGCATTTCGCTGGAAGCTTCATTATCATCTGAATAAAAATACAGGTAATTATCATCCCTTGTAAAATTAACAGGTACAGCAGAACTAGTACTACTCATATCCACAACCTGGAATTGCATAATTTCAGCATTTTCAGGTAGCCAGAGTTTTATTTCAGTTTGATTAAAATCCTCATCTTCAATTGAATCTATAAGATACACCATTGATTCACTAACGACAATGTATCCGGTGTTCAGAAGACTTACTTCTATCAGGTGACTGTATTCGGAAACATTTCCCTGTTCAGTCATCATAGATTCAGTAGCTAATGTCTCATTACCAGAAGTAAGTGCAATGGCAGATGTGGTCATTGACATTATGAAAAGTACCAGTGCAAGACAAACTAAGAATGATGGTTTGACTTTACCTGGAAATGACCTGATATAAAAGAAATAGGAAGATGAGTTTTGTTTCATAGTATCTCCTGAGTAATTGAATAAGGAATAATAAAAATCATTATATTTCTCTATTCCTGTCATTATCATCTGATTCTTTGCAACAATATTGCCGGCAGTTGTCACTTGCATATAAATGTTATGTTGTAATAATTACTTCATTTATTTTATAATTTCAATGCTACGGCTATTACCAATAATTCTTCATAAATAATAATTCACATTAAAAAACATTATATATAGGAACTTAAATGTAAGGTGTCATGGATTCGTTTACAGCAATTACTATAGCGGTTTTTTTGCCATTTATTTTGGCCGGTATATTGCCTGCCGTTGAAAAACTTCTAAAGGAAAAAGTAGGATGGTACGCTTCCGCCACTGCATTGCTGAGTTTACTGTTGATTGCTCAGGTTGCACCGGAAATTATACACGGGGAGACTATTCAGGGAACTATCGAATGGCTTCCTTCAATGGGAGTTAATCTCTCTTTCTATGCCGATGGTCTGAGTGTCATGTTCGGTTTCATCGTATCTGGCATTGGTGTTATTATCATGTCATACTCCAATGGGTACATGTCAAAGAAAGAAGATCTTCCAAGATATTATCAGCAGCTCCTTTTCTTCATGGGATCAATGCTCGGTATGGTGTTCTCTGCTAATACTATTCAACTTTTCATATTCTGGGAACTTACCAGCATAACTTCATTCATGCTTATCGGTTACTGGCGTAACAGGCCAATGTCTGTGTACGGAGCAACCAAATCAATGCTTATCACCGCTTCAGGCGGTTTATTCATGCTTGCAGGATTCTTGGTGTTACACGCTATCACCGGAACATTTGACATTCCCACAATATTACATAATGAATCCATAAGGGAAGCCCTGCAAAGTCATAATCTTTTCATTTATGCACTTATTCTCATATTCATCGGTGCTGCTTCAAAGTCAGCACAGGGTCCGTTTTACATATGGCTCCCAAATGCAATGGAAGCACCAACTCCGGTCAGTGCATTCCTGCACTCAGCCACAATGGTAAAGGCCGGTATTTATCTCGTAGCAAGGATACACCCGATGTTCTCAGGTACGGAAGCCTGGTTCATCCTGGTAAGTGGTGTAGGAATATTCACAATGCTTCTTGCAGGTTTCCTTGCATTCAGGCAGACTGACATCAAAGGAATTCTGGCATATTCAACAATCAGTCAGCTTGCTTATCTTATGACAATGTACGGCTACACAACACACGAGGAACCAGGAATTGGTGTGGCTGCTGCAACATTCCATCTTCTCAACCACGCAACATTCAAGGCATGTCTTTTCCTTGTGGCAGGTATAGTAGCACATGAAACGGCGACAAGGGATATTACGAAAATGGGTGGTTTGCGTAAGGAAATGCCAATAACATTCATAGTGGCGACAATCGGAGCATTATCCATGGCGGGTATTCCACCTCTTAACGGTTTCCTGAGTAAGGAAATGTTCTACGAGGCATCCGTTGAAATGGGTCATCTCCTTGGCGGACCATACACAGTACTCATCCCGGCACTTGCGGTACTTGGTGGTGTATTTACATTCGCTTATTCCATCAAACTCATAGACGGTATCTTCCTTGGTAAAAGACCAGCAAAGGGGCTGCCTGAACACATACATGATCCTTCAATGATAATGCTTGCACCGGCAATTTTCCTTGCAGGCCTTATAATACTGTTCGGACTTGTACCTTCAATTCCGGTACACAATTTCATTGAACCTACAGTTTCAGGAATTACTCTTGAGGAAGCTCACCTTCATGTAAAGCTCTGGCATGGCTTCACTACATCATTGATGATGACCATAGCAACATTCATTCTGGGTATCCTTATCTACACTCAGTATGACAGGATCGCAGAATGGCAGAACAGGTTCAATGCAAGGTTCCCATGGGTAAGTGTCAATTATTACTATGATGGTGCAGTGAACAATGCAAAAAGTGTTACATCCAAATTCTCAAACAGGATGCAGCCTGGTCCGATAAAGACCTATGTTCTGGCACTTCTGCTTTTGACACTTGCAATGTTTGCAATTCCTGCAATTATGCTTGCAACAAGTCTTGTACCGCAGAACCTTAATTTCGATGTCCCGCTTTACGAAGCTCTGATATTCCTGTTCATGATAGTTGCAGCTCTTGGAGCAGCATTACTTCCAAGATACATACCTGCCATAATATCGCTTTCAGGTCTTGGCTATCTGGTTGCTTTATTGTTCATATACCTGCAGGCACCTGACCTGGCTCTAACACAGGTTCTTGTAGAAACCCTTTCAACTATTATCTTCCTGCTGGCAATTGTAAAGATTCCGCAGAAATTCAAGGAACATATCCCTTCGACAACACTTGCACGGGATCTTGTAATATCTGTGGCTGTATCAGCAATGATCTTCATTATGCTGATTAATGCAACACAGGGAATAGTTGCACCATTTGAGTCTCTCTCCTATTATTTCATAGAGAAGAGTCTTACACTTGCAGGCGGTCACAACATTGTGAACGTTATTATCGTGGACTTCAGAGGATACGATACTCTTGGTGAAATCTCTGTGCTCTGTCTTGCAGCACTTGGTGTTTATAATCTTATACACAGCAGGGGTGAGGACGAATGACAACCCTGATTACAAAAACAATAACAAAGATATGCTTACCTTTGGTTATCCTCTTCTCGATATCCCTCTTACTTGCGGGACACAACAATCCAGGGGGAGGATTCATTGGCGGTGTCATGTTCGCTTCAGTTATTGCACTGACTTACGTGGCATTCGGTCTTAAATACATAAAATCATTCTTTAACCCGGACTGGGGTAACTGGTTTGGATTTGGCTTATTGCTGGCTGCACTTACAGCTTTCTCAGCAATTGCCTTTTCACACAACTTCTTCAGGAGTGCTGTGGAATTTGTCCACCTGCCATTCTTCGGAGAAATCGAACTGGTATCAGCCGGCCTTTTTGATATAGGAGTTTATTTCGTGGTAATCGGTGGATTGCTTTCCATCTTCAAAAACGTAGGTGATGACGAATGAACAATACATTGCTCTCTCTTACAATAGCAATTCTGTTCGGTATCGGTACTTTCCTTATACTGCGCCGTGATATTGTAAGGGTTATTATCGGACTTGGTGTTCTATCACATGCAGTTAACCTTCTGATAGTTTCAGCAGGAGTTTTCTCCGGAACAAAAGTGCCAATAATTACAGATGATGGTGGACATGGTGCAACAGAAGCAACAGGAACTATCTTTACAGATTCTCTTTCACAGGGAATACTTGCACCTATTATAGAAGCAGGTCATCACGTAGATTATGTTGACCCTCTGGTACAGGCTCTTGTACTCACAGCCATTGTTATCAGTCTGGCTACAACAGCATTCATCCTGATCCTTGCATACCGCATTTACGAGGAATATGGAACAACTGACATTAAGGAACTCAGGAGGCTCTGGGGATGAACCTGTCAACTCATATTCCTATCATACTGATAGCTACTCCTATTCTTGTAGCTGCTCTTATGATACTTCTCAGAAAGCAGCCTGGCATACAGAAAGCAATAAGTGTTGCTGTTTCATTTGCAATGCTGATTCTTAGTGTAATTCTGCTCTCTCAGGTATGGTCTGGTGGAATTCAGGCTTATGAGGTAGGAGAATGGGGAAAATACGGAATCATACTGGTAGCTGACCTTCTAAGTTCAGGAATGGTCGTGCTCACATCATTCGTATCATTCCTTGCGCTGATATACTCACTTGATTACATTGAGAAAAAGTCACTGAGTGCATCATATTATCCGCTTTTCAGTTTGCTTGTGGCAGGACTGAACGGTTCATTTCTTACAGGTGATATCTTTAACCTTTTCGTATTCTTTGAGATACTACTACTCTCATCATGCGGACTTGTAATAGCAAATGAGCAGGGTGGCGTGACAAAGAGTTCCGATAAAATGGAAGCTACTTTCAAGTACCTCGTGCTCAATATGGTAAGTTCGATTGTGATGCTCATTGCAGTATCTTCACTTTACGCAACAACGGGAACACTGAACATGGCTGATATTTCAGTCAAACTCAGTGCAATGAGTGCGGCAGGAACGCTTCCATGGCATGTTTTTGCCATTGCTCTGATGTTTGTTGTGGTTTTTGGTAATAAAGCTGCAATATTCCCGCTTCACTACTGGCTTCCGGATGTTCACCCTACAGCACCATCACCAATAAGCGCAATGCTTAGTGGTGTGCTTATCAAGGTGGGAGCATACGGAATGCTCAGGGTATTCTTCCTTATATTCATTGATACTCTTGATATTTTCAAGCCTGTCATCATGTATCTTGCGCTGGCAACCATTGTTGTCGGAGCAATTTCAGCAGTGGCACAGACAGATGTAAAACGCCTGCTTGCATACTCAAGTGTAAGCCAGATAGGATATGTTTTCCTTGGTATCAGTTTTGGAAGCATTTACGGAATAACGGCAGCACTTGTCTATCTTGTAAACCATGCAATAGCAAAGTCAATGTTGTTCCTTACCTCAGGTGGAATTATTCATCACGCAGGGACCAGAGATATGAGAAAAATGGGCGGCATGGTCGATAGTGCACCGCTAATGTCACTTATGTTCCTGGTAGGGGCAATGTCAATTGCAGGAATGCCACCACTTGGAGGTTTCATTGCCAAGCTCAGTCTTTTTGATGCAGGTATTGGTGAACAGTACTATTTTGCAATAGGTATTGCACTTTTCTTTGCAATATTCACTCTCTTCTATATGTTCAGGGCAATGTTACTAATGTTCTGGGGAGAGAAAAGAGATGTTGAAAAGTATGGGGAATATTCTCATCATGGAACATCATTTCTGATGGCACTTCCAATAGTTGTGTTAGCACTGACTGTCGTAGCATTCGGAGTATATGCAGAACCATTGATAGCACTTGCAAACGCAACAGCCCATCAGATACTTGATCCGCAACCGTATATTGATGCTGTAATGACGAGGGTGGTAAGATGAAAAGATATATTGCTTACTCAGCTATACTTGCTCTTGTATGGTGTTTTGTCCACGGTACTGTAAGTGTTAACAACTTCATACTGGGACTTATTATTGCGCCATTCATTATCAGGCCGTTCAAGGTCTTGTTCCCATTTGATCAGGAATTCTCTTTCGGTAACGCAATAAAAAAGATACCTGCCCAGATAAAGTTCCTTTATGTGCTTATGGTGGAGATCATAAAGGCGAATATCATGGTTGCAAAGATAGTACTTCAGCCAAAGATTAATATTAAACCGGGTATCATCGCAGTACCAATTGATTCAAAGACAGACATTGGTATCACTGCCATTGCAAATACCATTACTCTTACACCTGGTACACTGACAATTGATGTCTCAGAGGATAAATCCATTCTTTATGTACATGCTATAGATGCAACTGATCCGGAAGGGGTAGCTAAGTCCATAAGTGAGGACCTTGAAAAATATACAATGGAGGCATTCGAATGAACCTGCTTGAATATTCACTAATCTTCATGGTAATATCCTTCATACCCTGCCTTTACAGGGTCATCAAAGGACCAACCATTCCCGACAGGGTTGTAGCCCTGGATGCAATGACAACAGTTATTGTTGTCATGCTCGGTATATACTCATATGTAAAGGAGTCTGTTTTCTT
Organism: Methanolobus tindarius DSM 2278; assembly: GCF_000504205.1. Classification (NCBI taxonomy): domain Archaea; kingdom Methanobacteriati; phylum Methanobacteriota; class Methanomicrobia; order Methanosarcinales; family Methanosarcinaceae; genus Methanolobus; species Methanolobus tindarius. Next base: position 2,747,265 of record NZ_AZAJ01000001.1, read on the forward strand.
CATGGATGTGGCACTTGTACTTGCTGTAATATCCTTTGTAGGAACGGTCACCATTGCAAAATATCTCGATGAAGGGGTGGTATTTTGAGTACATTATCAATGGCTCTGAATATGCTGAGCAATGCAGTTCTTATAATAGGACTTTTCTTCGTATTCCTTGCAATGCTCGGGCTTGCAAGACTTCCTGATGTATATAACAGGTTGCATGCTACCACAAAGATTGGTACGCTGGGTGCTTTTGGCGTAATGTTAAGTATATTGCTTAAAGTAGGCTTTTCACCAATGGGTGTTAAGGCGATAACAGTAGCACTTTTCATTCTGGTAACCTCTCCGGTTGCAGCCCACATGATAAGTCGTGCAGCTCACAGGCACGGTGTTGGTCTGTGCAAGGAATCAGTTATTGATGAGTATGGAAAGGCTTGCGAGGCAGCCTGCCCGCCTCCAGAAGAAGACTAGTTATATTAATGAACAGGTAACGAAACATTAAATGAAAGAGCTGGTGCATCTTTTTTGCACTAGTACATCTTTTTTATTCTTAAAGCCATTTAATAGGATTATCTATATGATAATCTATTAGCTATCAACTTTTACCAGATACTTTCAGGTTGAATTTTAAAATCATTACAACAAGGATTATATTGAGTTCAAAGCCATAACGCTAAAGCCTAATCTGTATATACGGAATACTTCATACCAACTAATATTTGACAGTGTAAATCTAACTCCCTGTTTTATCTGTGAGCGGGTTGGGGAGTGGGGGTTAGTGTGGGAGTGGGGTTAAAAACAGACCCGCTCACAGCGCGAGTAAACGAAATAATACTATATAAGTATTCCCTCTAATGTTGGATACAGAATTAATTAATGCCTAAAAGGGATAATCAACATATAACAGTGGCATAAATGTCTTTCTTATTTTATCGATATTTTCGTGCAAATGAACAATAAAGCTTATGAGTATTCTGGTTCATTAGAGTTCATTTTGTTCTTAATGATTATCCCTAACTTATTAAAAACCATGGCGATTGCTATAATATGATGAAAGATACAAAGGTCTTCTACGTAAGTGAAAAGCTTGAACCCAAAGCTCTTGATGAAGCAGCGAAAATACTTTCACATGGTGGAACTGTTGCTTTTCCAACAGAGACTGTATATGGGCTTGGAGCTAATGCTCTGGACGAAAAAGCTGTGATGCAGATATTTGAAGCTAAAGGCAGACCTGCTGATAACCCGCTTATAGTTCACATTGCTTCCAGGGAAGACTGTAAATCTCTTGTTCTTGAAATCCCGGAAAAAGCATCATTGCTGATGGATAGCTTCTGGCCTGGTCCTCTTACTATTATAATGCAAAGGAAAAAGATAGTTCCCGATGTGACTACTGGTGGACTTGATACAGTTGCAATAAGGGTTCCTGAAAACAAAATTGCAATTGAGCTTATCAAAAGATCAGGCAAACCACTGGCTGCTCCAAGTGCAAATCTGTCCGGAAAACCAAGCCCTACGTCGGCAGAGCATGTTATTGCAGACCTTTCAGGCAGAATAGATGCTGTTGTTGATGGAGGCGATGTGATAATAGGTCTTGAATCAACTGTTGTTGACGTAACTTCTGAGGTACCTGCAATTCTCAGGCCGGGGAAGATAAGTAAAGAAGAGATTGAAAACTGTATAGGGAATGTGAATATTGCATATGATGACAAGGTCCATCCTGAAAGTGAAACCGTTCGTTCCCCGGGGATGAAATATACTCATTATTCTCCTAAAGCCGGGGTAATTTTGGTAGAAGGCGAAAATGATGCAGTTGTCAGAAAGATAAAAGAACTTGTTGAAGATCTAAGCATGAGGGATGCAAAAACCGGACTGATGCTAACAGAAGAATCCGGGAAGCATTTTTCTGAAACAGAATCATTCTCAATTGGTGGAAAGGATAAACCAGAACAGGCTGCAAAAAATCTATTTTACGGCTTACGTTTTCTTGATCTTAAAAATGTCGATATTATTATAGTAGATGGTTCATTTGATTCCACAGGAATTGGTGCAGCCGTGTTTAATAGAGTTCGTAAGGCAGCAGATATGATAATCAAGGTCAAGTGATAGCATGAATCAGGAAAAGAAGAGTTATATGAAAAACAGGCAGAGAAATATTGCAATTCTTAAAAGAAACCGGAGCTTGCTAAAAGTAACCATAGTTATACTTGCCGCAGGTCTCTCTTTAAGTTATCTTGACAGGACGAACATAGGAGAACCTCTTATCTGGCTTGGTGTTATTATATTTGTGTACGCATTTTTTACAGGAATGATAGCCAGACTACAGTTAAAATCAGAAAAATAAATCTTTATTATGTGTATTTTTTACTAATATCTGGTACTAAACATTCTTCCTCATTTTAGTTTCTTTAAACTTTATTAGATTTGAAAACTATGAAAGAAATGGTGGTCGAAAATTTGTCTCCGTCATCCCCAACTTTTTAGGGGACATAATCCTTAGTACCACTATACTATCAGGTACCACCAACAAGCAAGCAAAGAGAAGAAGAGATAAAGGAGAGGTTTATGAATTTGACCTGCTCCTTTCATCTCGGATATATTTCAGTAGATATATTTCTTTAAAACTTTATAATTTTATAATTTCATTCTTTTCTCTAATCCTATTATTATGTTTCACAAGTAATGTGTTAGCAATGTGTTATATTTATGCACATTTATCATGTTTGTTTGTTCAGTGATGTATGATATTTATCTTCTTTAAGTTGTGAAAAATCTAGTATTTAGTATGGTATTTACTTATGTAGTATTTGTCATAAATGGACTAATATCATACAATTCACAAATTTGTCAATGTTAATAATGAGGCAAATAGAATTTTTTTGCTATTTTTTCTTCCATTTGCAGGACTCTTTTTCTGTATTTTTGGTAACTTTGTTCTTTAACATTAATACTTAACAAAACTACCAATAATACTTCTGAATTTTTTCTTCTTATGAGTATATATCATTAAATCTCATAGTATTTCATGGGGTTGTCAATGGGTTATTGTCCAGGGCAACTTAATCTGGTGCCTTAAACAAACCTCGTTTAGACGCAGTCTCGTTTAAATGTGGGAATTGTTAGTGGTACCCTCTTAATATCTATATAAGAAGGAGGATAGGAAAATATGGAGTTTAAAAGCCAGCAGAGGCTCTTAGCTATTGCTCTAGTCATCCTGACTAGTATGGCAATGGTTCAGACTGCTTTTGCTGCAGATGTAAATACAATCAGGCTCTATGGTGAAGACGGAATGGCAACTCCAAACTTCCCATACGAAACGCCTGAAGGACCATTCGATCCACTAAGTCCTGAAGCACCTTACAAGGACTTCATGACATTCAACCCGGCACTTTTCGAGGATGGAATTGTGGTTAACCATGCAAATGCCTACGAAAAAGTGTTCGCAAGACAATATTTCGTTCCAAACTATGAGGAACCAACAGGTTTCGTCTGGCTTGACGAAGGTGACTATGTCAGAACTTCAAATGACATTGTAACCGAATATACCTATATGATGGTCAGTAAAGTTGACTACCAGCCAATAGAAGGAACCGCAATGGATCCACAGACCGATTCATACTGGACCAAGTTCTGGTTCCCAATTGCTGACAATGATGATGCTCAGATAGGTCTTGACGGTATGGATGCTGACGGAGACGGTACAGATGACATGGTACATCTTGAAGTAGCAGGAGACCTCAATCAGGATGGATATAAGGATGCAATGATCGCCACAGATTCAATGCAGCTTAAGGTCGGTGATGAACTACAGTTCCTTGATCACAAAGTCTTAGTTAAGGACGTAGCTATCAGCGGTCTCAATTCAAATCCACTTATAACCCTTACTCTTGATGTATACTACACTGGTAATGATGAACCTCAGCTCATTGAGAAGAACTATCAGGCAAGCATTGTTCCTGGTGACTATCTGGTCGCAAGCAGACACACAGTTGCTGACGCAACACCTAACAGTGACTACTCATGGTTCCTCAGAGCAGATGCAGTAAGCATGAACTACGCATATGTAACAGTAGGACGTGTACTCTATCAGGGAGAGAGCTTCTTTGTAGACGGTGCAGAATATGATGTTGCAGCTATTTTCGGCAGCGAATGCTATGGTGACTATGAATATGACAATACTGTAAAATACATCACTATCAGAAACCCTGTTCCTGAAGACTATGATGTAGACCTTGGTGACCTCTCTGTAATTAAGGAAAGCGTAAGTGCAAATGAAATGATTCCACTTCTGCCACCTTTCAACAGGGAACACATAATGATCGATGATATCGATCTTCCAGCACCACAGTACACAGGCATCATTGATCACACATACACATGCTATTATGATGATGGCACAAATGCTGGTGACCGAAAGCTGACAGCTGATGCTCTTGAGATCTACTTCGTTGATGAAGATACTGAAGCAAGGTTTGATACAAACCTCTTTGAGATTCTTGATGAAGGCCAGACTGAAGAGTGGCAGTGGCTTGACATTATGACAATGCCAGATCAGTACAAGGAATTTGTCTATCCGGCACTTCCTGATGTAAGCGGCAGCTATGCAGACTTCATCTTTACAAGCTCATTTGAGGCACCATACACAAGATTCTGCTATGAGAATTACGGATGTCTTTCAATGGAAGAACTTGACAAGAGAATGATGTTCGAATATGATCAGGAAACTGGAATCGAAGACATCTATGTCAATGAGATAGATGCAGACACCAACGGTGTCAGACTCTATGGCGGTTCTGCAGATGTAGCTGATATGATGGATGCAACATTCCCATACTCAGAAGACAATCCTGAAGGACCATTTGATCCACTCAACGATGAGGCTCCGGACATGGACTTTGTCACAATGAACCCTGCAGTATACACTCACTCTGCATCAGTTGAAGGAGTTCTGGTAAAGAATGTAGATTCTACTGAAAAGGTATTCATCAGACAGTGGTTCGATCCAGATTATCATGAACCTGCTGGTGATGTATGGCTTGATGAATCATATGATTACCAGAGAGTAACTGATGATGTAGTTGTTGAGTACACTTACATGCTTACAGACCTGGCTTACGAGCCAACTGAAGGTACAGCTCTTGATCCACTCGATGCAGAATGTCCACTTGATCATGTTGCAAGCGGTTCACACTGGACTAAATTCTGGTTCCCAATTGCTGACAATGACGATTCACAGATCGGTCTTGACGGCATGGATATCGATGGTGATGGAGACGATGAAATGGTTGATCTGAGAGCAGTCACCGATTTCAACGATGATGGACGTACTGACATTGCAATCGCTTCAGCAGATTCAATCCAGCTCCAGACAGGCGTACAGAATGCAGCAGGTGTCAACTCCGAAATACAGTTCCTTGACCACAAGGTTGTCGTAAAGGATGTTGCCCTTTCAGGTCTAAATTCCAACCCATTGATCACATTGACAATGGACATTTACTACACTGGTAATGATGAGCCACAGCTCATTGAGCAGAACTACCAGGCAAGCATTGTCCCAGGCGGAGCAATTTGTGCTGGCAGGCACGTTGCTATTGTCAACCATCCGGGAATCTTTGAATACCCATGGTTCCTGACTGCAGATTCAGTAAGTGAGGACTATGTGTATGTGACAGTTGGACGTGTACTTTACACTGGTGAATCATTCTTTGTTGACGGTGCAGAATATGATGTTGCTATGATTTATGGTAGCACCTTTGAAGAGGGAGACGACGAATGTTGTACTAACTCCACACTTGTGAACACTTTCAAGTATATCACAATAAGGAACCCACTTCCAGAAGAGTATGAGGTTGACCTTGGTGACCTTTCAATTATTAAGGAACCTGTCCAGCCAATGGAAACTCTCCCACTGTTGCCACCATTCAATGGTGACTTCAAGATGATCGATGACATTGATCTTGAACCATTCAACGTGAATGATTACACATGCTACTATGATGACGATACCAATATAGGATCCCGTGTATCTCCAGTCCAGCCAGCACTTGACATCTATTACACAAGTGCACCAGAGACTGAAGAGAGATTCCACAGCAACCTCTTTGAGATACTCTGTGAATGCAGTGTCGATTACACAGTACCAGCAGAGAGCGCCGTCAGTCTTGTAAATGGCTGCGATGAATCATGGAAGTGGCTGCACATCCGCACAATGCCAGATGAATACAAGGAATTCGTCTATCCGGATGTATGGAACTACAATGGAATTGGAGACTATCTGGTAACCAGTTCATTCACTGCTCCAAACTCTGATCTCTGTGAGGAAGAATTCGATGAAGAATACCGCAGTGCAGATGTCCAGAGGCTCATGTTCTACCACGACCCATCAAACGGTGTTGGTCTTTACATGAACCAGGCAGAAGGTGCAGTATTCTCTGGTGAAGGCACAAAGGGTGACTTCAATGACGATGGAGTCATTGATCTAAAGGACCTCTCAGCTTTCGCATTGGCATATAATTCTGCATCCGGCGATGCAAATTATGATGCAACTGCAGATTTCAATGATGATGGAATGGTTGACCTGAAGGATCTTTCAGCCTTTGCACTTGTATACAACAAGTAAATATGAGGCACTTAGAAGGTGAAAACATGAATGTCAATAAAATGAAGGGATTTGCGGAAAGTGCCGCATTCCTTTTAATCTTTAGTGCATGCATCCTCATAGGAATAGGGTCTGCAGCTGCAACAGCTACTGTTACAGTTGATGACTCTGCTGCACAGGCTCTGTCACCCGGAGATACATTTGATGTTGTTGTCACATTAGATTCTGATGGGTCTATAGTATCAACATTGGGTGTTGAACTAATGTATGATTCGACAGTCCTAGATGTTGTTAGCATTACTCAGAATGGCCTATTTGGTGCCACTGCAAATGTGGATTACATACCAGATCCAGCTAATGGTGATGATGATGCTGGCACTATCTACTATGCACTCTCCGGAACAACTGCAGAAGCAAAGAATGGTGACTTCATTACAGTGGAGTTTACAGTTCTTCCAGCAGTAGCTGACGGAGCATATCCATTGGAACTTTCAATGGTAGATCTACTATATGGTGCAACTGAAGTTCCATACAGTGCGGTTGATGGTACTGCTACAGTTGGAGATGAAGTTGTAGAAGATGAGTATCCTGAAGTATACGTATCTCCATCAACTACCAATGTAGATGCTGGTGACACATTTGAAGTCAAAATCAAGCTCGATTCCATGGGTGAAGATGTTTCCACAATGGAAATATCACTCGCTTATGATTCAGATGCATTGACAGTACTTGGAATTACCCAGAATGGTCTTTTCGGTGCTGTAGAAAATGTTGACTACATAGTTGTCCCAGGAAGCGGTGATGATGGAAGCGGTTTAATCATGTACGGCTTGGCAGGTACAATTTCAGAACCTAAGGTAGGAGACTTCATTACAATTGAGTTTGAAGCTGCATCGACTGCAGATGGAAGCTATTCACTTGATTTAATGGATGTTGAATTACTGGATGGTTCAAATGAAGTGCCTGATGTAATAGTCACAGGCGGATCTGTAGATGTTACAACTGTACCTGCAATTCCACCAATAGCTGACATCACATCACACACATCCGGTGAAACACTTTCACAGATAGAGATTATCTCAGTTGAGGATGACTCTGGTGACGATGATGTTGTAAGTGCTACATTTGAGATCTTTGCAGATCTTGATGGTGACTGCAACGCTGATGATGTCGGTGAAGACTGGAGTGTGCTTGGAGTAGATACTAATGGAACAGATGGATGGAGTGTTGTATTCGATTCAACTACTGTTCCTGATGGAAACTACCTCATAAAGGCTACAATAGACGATGGTCAGGACACATCATTTGAGATCATATGTGTCACTGTCTACAACCCGGCAGGAATTCTCTTGAAGCCAGGATGGAATTTCATTTCAGTACCTGAAGCACTTGAGAACCCAGCTGTTGCTGACGTACTAACTGACTTTGACAGCACTGTGATTGATGCAGTATTCTACGATGACCTTTCAAGTGGAGTAAACACAATGGTAATTCCAACTGAGTTTGAACCACTTAAGGGATACTGGATCCACAATGCTATGGATGAAGATGTCATAATTCTTGAGACATATATCCAGAAGTCAACAACAGTTCCAGCAACACCGGCAACACTTCAGCTCTATCCAGGATGGAATGCTATTGGACACACCGCTCTTGAAGCACAGTCTGCAGATATTGCTCTCATGGCAATTGGCGATGACTGTCTCAAGGTAATGGGTCCATGGGTACCTTCTGCAAACAACTATGCATACATAGGTTTGAACATTGAGGACGGTTCATCATTGACCGGAAACTTTGTGACGATCTATGATTTCCAGATGGATGCATACGAAGGATTCTATGTCCTGGTACAGGAGGAGTGTCTGCTCGGTTAACGAGACAAACAAAGGAGACAATTCAATGTGAGATACAATTTGTATCTCACTTTTTATTTCTTAGGTGGTAACATGAATAAAATTCGGATCTTTGCTTTAACAACTAAAATCATTCTAATTTGCATATTATTAGCAGGTGTGGCCTCGGCCAATCCGCCTATTGTCCTTGAGGGAACTGTTACTATTGATGGTAATCCTGCTCCTGCAGGAACAGTTATCAAGGCAATGTGTGGTGAAGAAGTGGTAGGTACTACCACAGTTGATAATGCAGGCTATTACAGTGATACAAGGGATAATAAGTTGGGAATTTCCTCTGTATTAGAAGAATGTAGTAGTGTGACATTGTATGTGAACAATATAAAAACAGAAGATGTGGATATTTCCAGTATGAATGCTGGTGACATAGTCACTGTCAATCTTCAGGCAACAACAAGTACAAGCAGCAGTTCTTCAGAATCCACAAAGACTACCTCTGGTGGTGGTGGAGGTTTTTCATCAGCTTCTGTAGAGGAAGAAACTCCTGTTGAGGAGGTCGCTGAAGAAATTCCTGAGGAAGAAGCTATGAGTAGTGTTGAGGATACCCTTGCCGAAGAAGAAGTTGCTGAAGAGGAAGAATCTGTTCCGGTGGAAGAAACAGAAGCACAAAGCGCTGATTTCCCTACAGTTGTTGGTATAGGTTCAATGCTTGTAGTTGCAGGGATATTGATTCGCAAAAAAAATGAATAACTTAACTGAAAAATAGTCTGGAAAGCCGGTAACAAATATCGGCTAATCCATTATTTAATACCTTAAAAAAGTTCACCTCAAAAACAAGGGCAAATACTAATGATAATATAATGATATTTTTGTAGTGGATGTGGTTATTATAAGAAGGAGCAGAACGGCCATAAGTGTTGAGATCTTACGGGCTGCGCTAGAGGGGGCAAAAAAAACACATATAGTATACCGTGCAAATCTGAATTTCGAAGTTGTGAACAGGTATCTTTCCCTTTTACAGGAGAATGGTCTCATAGAGCAGAAAGGCAACATGTATGTCACAACGGATAAAGGTAAGGAATTTCAGGAAATTGCTAAGGAACTGGGCTTGTAAACTTATTTCATTACAGGTCTTTGTAGGTAACTATCAAAAGTATATCTCTGGCTGGGTATCGAATTATTTCATAATTTCAGGGTGTTATTATCCCAAATTTCAATAGGTTTTTAACCGATAACCCGTATAATAAAGCAGGATTCCCGTGAAAGCTGCTTTCATGGGTATATTGTCATAAAAAAGGAGGCCATATTATGCTGGAGATCAATAATCTAACAGTTGAAATCGGCGGCCGAAGGATATTAAAAGGCGTTGACCTTAATGTTGAAGCCGGTTACACTAACGTTCTTTTCGGGCCAAACGGAGCAGGCAAATCCGCTCTACTCATGACACTGATGGGATTCAGTGGCTATAATGTTGTAGAAGGAGAAATAATCTTCAAAGGAGAGGATATCACCCATATGTCGGTCTATGAAAGAGCGCAGATGGGTATGGGTATCATGACCCAGAGACCTCCTAATATGAGTGGAGTTAAACTTTATGATCTTTTGAATGTCATTTCCAAGGATATGAAAGATACCGAAGAGCTCGCCGAAACCATTGATATGGTTCGTTTCTATGAAAGAGATGTTAATGTAGGTTTCTCAGGTGGAGAGATTAAAAGATCTGAGCTTCTTCAGCTTTCTGCACAAAATCCTGATTTCGTATTACTTGATGAACCGGAGTCAGGTGTAGATCTCGTAAGTATCGAACAGCTTGGAAAAACCATCAATAATCTTCTTCAGAAAGATTGCAAATGTGCTGGTGACAGGTGCAAACATGGAAAATCCGCACTTGTGATTACACACACCGGTCAGGTACTTGATTATATTGAACCTGACAGAGGTTACATACTGTGCAATGGAACAGTTATGTGCTCAGGAAACCCACGTGAAATGCTCACTGAAATAAAAGAACAGGGATATGAGGAGTGTATAAAATGCAAGCTGATGAAGATATGAGAAAGAAGGCAGAAGCAGCCCTCAAGAAAAATGCAGCATACGGTGAGGATTTTGACCTTAATGACTATGGGCTTGCATCAGATAAGGAAGAAAGTGCTGATGACCTCGAAGAACTGAGTGAAGAGGATCAGAGAACTCTTCTTAATGTAGGATTCACACCTTCAGAGGATAACAGATCAGGTAGTTTCCTGATGCTTAACAATGCTGTAACGCATTCATCTCTCCGTGACGATGATGTTGTCGAGCTTATGTCATTGCGTGATGCAATGAAGGTTCATGATTGGGTAAAAGACTACTCATGGAAGCTTGTAGAACCTGATAAGGACAAGTATACCGCAATGAGTTATCTTCAGGATGCAAACGGATACTTCATTAGGGCACCTGCAGGCAAGAAATCAAAAATGCCTGTGCAGACATGTCTTCTCATCGGTTCCAAACAGGTATCTCAGACAGTTCACAATATTGTTATTGTTGAAGAGGGAGCAGAACTTGATGTTATTACAGGATGTTCCACAAAGCATGGAATTGAGAAAGGTCTTCATCTTGGAATCTCTGAAATGTATGTGAAAAAGGGAGCTACCCTTAATTTCACAATGATACATAACTGGGGTGAAGAGATAGGTGTCAGGCCAAGGACTGTTGTTCACGTTGAAGAAGGCGGGTCATATATCAGTAATTATGTAACCTTGAAGCCTGTAAAATCAGTACAGTCATATCCTACGGTAATTCTTGAAGGCAAGGGTGCTTTTGCAAGGCTGAATACTATTGCTGTTGCACATCCGGGTTCGGAACTTGACCTTGGAAGCAAAGTAATATTCAATGCGGAGGACACAAAAGCTGAGCTTATTTCAAGGACAATTACCACAGGTGGTGCTGCTATTGCCCGTGGTGAGATGATAGGTAATGCAAATAATGCAAAAGGTCATCTTGAATGTCACGGACTTGTTCTTGGTGGAGGAATGCAGAGGGCTATTCCTATACTTGAGGCAAATGTTGAGGATATTGAACTGTCACACGAGGCTGCTGTGGGAAGAATTGCGCGGGAGCAGATAGAATATCTGATGGCAAGAGGTCTTACCGAAGAAGATGCAGTGGGTATGATCGTCAGAGGTTTCCTTGATGTTGGTATCCAAGGTATTCCGGATGAGCTTAAGGCTGATATTGATGCCACTATTGCAAAGATCGGAGAAAATGCAATCTGATCTTTCCTATTTTTATTTATACTTTGAATAAGGTTTATTTAATCCAGTTAATCAATTATTTGAGGAGAATGAATGAATCAAAAATACGGAGCAATTTTTTTAGCTGCTATAATGGTTATGTCTATTTTTTCATACTTCGTTGCAAGCTTTATAGGAGATTCCAACGATGTTGAAGATACAGTTACAGATGTGCAGGATGCACCAGGCTTTGAAGTTATCGATGGAACACATTTTAGTGCAGATTTGAATTCAATTTCAGACGGACTGGCAATAACTCCGGAGGGAGTAACGAATATAGCTTATGTGGATTATGCGAGAGTGTATAACACCCCTCTTCAGGTCTTTGCTCCTAATATCACTGATCTGTATTCAGTTTATAATACTTTGATAGTCAAGCGATATTCAGCTTCTAACAGTGATGATTTTGCTTTTGAGGCACATGTGTTGAATCCAGAAACGGTTGGTTTCGAGTACATGGTAGCTGATTCATATAACGGATATGAGATACTTTCCAGAGGTGGAGATCTTTATAATGTTATTGGAACTCCAACTCTTCTGGGCTCAGCAAGCAGTCTTACAAAAGTGATAGATGTTTCATCAGGTACAGCCAATGTTTCCACTGAATACTCAGAAATCATGTCTTATGTGGATTCGGGTGCGGAATACCAGATGCTGAGTTCTGAAGATTTGATAGCTGATCAGCACTATGTTGAGTTCAGGAATATGGGAGATGGAAATTATTCCAAGACTGAGGTTTTCCTGAATCCTCTTGATACTACGCTTGATAAAATAATATCGCTTGAAGATAATAGTACTGAAAGAAACCTTATGTATGATGTGGAAATTGTCGATGAAGGAAGGATAGCAAAGGTAGTTGTTACAGCCAATACTTCTAACTTCTATAGTCTTGCAATGGAACAGTATTATTGATAATATTATAGTAAAATTGGTCAGTAAAGATATATCATTATCTTTTCTGATCTGACTTTCTTTTTTGTTTTCCTGCCACAAGGTTTATACCTGAACAGGTTATTTTATGACTCCAATTGCGCATTCTATAAAAACAATAGTTTAAGAATGCAGTAATTCACAGCCATTACTTTGGCATATAACTTTGTGTCAGTTTACTTATTGATTAACATTGTTACAATCGTAATTGGCCAATTAGTCGCATTGGCGGCACACAATGAATAATGAAAAACCATGAGTATACAGCATGGTTTCGAAGGAGAAAATAATATGGCAGCAAAATTTGACGTTCCAGAAGAACTCGCTAACAAGGCGCTCGAGAGTGTAGAACTTGCAAGAGATACAGGCAAATTAAAGAAAGGAATAAATGAAGTGACAAAAGCTATTGAGAGAGGCATTACAAAGCTCGCAGTAATTGCTGAGGATGTCGATCCTGCTGAAGTCATTGCACATATTGCACCTCTCTGTGAAGAGAAGAACACTGCATACATTTATGTAAAAGAGCAGAAAGAGCTCGGTGCAGCCTGTGGAATCGGTGTCGCTTGCTCTGCAGTCGCTATTGTAGATGCTGGCAAGGGTAGCGAAACAGTTGAAGATGTCGCACAGAAAGTAAGTGCACTTAAATAAACCTGATACGTGAGGTATCGTTATGGCAGACGAAGATACAGGCTATGCGGCTGAAGTCATCGATGTAATCGGAAACACCGGTATGCATGGTGAAGCCAGCCAGATCCAGTGTCGCGTACTCGAAGGACGTGACAAGGGCCGTATAATCACCCGTAATTGCGTTGGTCCTGTAAGAATCGGTGACATTCTGATGTTGATCGAAACTTCCAGAGAAGCCAAGAAACTGACTACCAGATGAGGTGACTGATATGGAACAGAGAAAATGTTCATTTTGCGGTGAACTTCTTGAACCAGGTACAGGTAAGCTCTTTGTGAAAAAGGATGGCTCATCATATTATTTCTGCACATCCAAATGCGAAAGCAATTTTGAACTTGGAAGATTACCAAGACGTACCGTCTGGACCGAACAGGGCAGAATATACTTGAAGAAAGCATAATCGGGTGTTCTAAATGGAACAGACATATATTATGATCAAACCGGACGCAGTACAGCGCGGACTTATGGGCGAGATCATTTCAAGAATTGAGAAACGTGGTCTTAAGATCGCAGCTATGAGACTTGGTGTCATGAGTGAGGAAAGTGCAAAGGAGCACTACGAGGAACATGTTGAAAGACCTTTCTTTGCTTCACTTATAGAATACGTAACATCAGGACCATCCGTCTCATTGGTTGTTGAAGGTAAGAATGCTATTGCAATCATGCGTGCAGTAAATGGTGCAACAAACCCTGTTGACGCACTCCCTGGCACAATCAGAGGAGACTTCGCAGTTGAGACCGGCAGAAATGTCGTTCATGCATCGGATTCAACAGAATCCGCACAGCGTGAGATAGCTATTCATTTCAAGGATTCAGAGATAGTTAATTATACCAAGATCGATGAGGTCTGTCTCTACGAGTAAAAAGGTTAGAGCCAGGGTGTTTGCTTGTTGCAAATATCCTGAAAAATCTTTCCTTTAAATTCATTTCCAACTATCCGGATAATCTTTGAAGGGGTTTGCACATGGCTGTAAATGAAAATCTACGTACACCAATCGTTTCTGTAATGGGACATGTCGACCACGGCAAAACCAGCTTACTTGACAGGATTAGAGGTAGCGCTGTTGCTGATGGTGAAGCAGGTGCTATTACTCAGCATATAGGTGCAACTGAGGTTCCCATAGATAATATTGTAAACAAGTGTGGGGATCCTTCACTAAAAGACAAGTTCATAGTACCGGGTCTTCTTTTTATTGATACTCCCGGGCATCATGCATTCACATCTCTTCGAAGCAGAGGTGGTGCTCTTGCAGATCTTGCTATTGTCATTGTTGATGTCAATGAAGGTTTCATGCCACAGACAATAGAGAGTCTCCATATCCTCAAGAGATTCAAGACTCCTTTTGTGGTTGTTGCTAATAAAATAGACAGGATCCATGGCTGGGAAGCTAACAAGAATCTTCCTTTCCTTGCTACATATAACAAACAGAGTGAACGTGTAAAGTCTGATCTTGATAACAAGCTTTATGAGCTTATAGGAGAACTTTACAATATTGGTTTTAACTCTGAAAGGTATGACAGGGTGAATGATTTCCAGCGTAATATCGGTGTCATTCCAATAAGTGCAGCAACAGGCGAAGGCATTGCTGATGTACTTATGATTCTTCTCGGACTTGCACAGAGATTCCTTGAGGGCAACCTGCACTATGATGCAACAGCTCCGGGAACAGGTACAGTCCTTGAAGTAAAGGAAGAAAAAGGTCTTGGAACTACACTTGACATAATTCTTTATGATGGAACCATCAAAAAAGGTGACACTATTGTTGTGGGAAGTCTTGGAGACCCTATCCAGACAAAGATAAGGGCATTGCTTAAACCACGCCCTCTTTCAGAGATCAAGGCTGAGGAAAAATTCCAGCAGGTTTCTGAAGTCACGGCAGCAGTTGGTGTCAAGATATCCGCTCCTAACCTTGAAGGTGCTCTTGCAGGCTCTCCTGTGAGGGTTGTAAGTACGGATACCATTGATGCAATCACAGAAGAGATTAAGAGCGAGATCGCAGATGTCCAGATAGATACAGATACAATAGGAATCACTATCAAGGCGGATACCATTGGGTCACTTGAAGCACTTGTTAACGAGCTGAAGAAAGAAGACATTCCAATAAGAAAAGCAAACGTAGGCGATGTCAGTAACAGGGATATTGTCGAAGTAACTGCAATTGAGGATCCGTTCTTCTCAGTAATCGTAGGTTTCAATGTGAAAATCCTTCCTGATGCAAAGGAAAAGCTTCAGTCAACAGATGTAAAACTTTTCTTAAACGATGTAATATATCGTTTGATAGATGACTACAAAGACTGGGTTAAGAAGCAGAAGGAACTGGCTGAGAAAGAGATATCCGATACTATCACAAAACCCGGAAGATTCCAGATTATGCCTGACTGTACATTCCGCCAGAGCAAGCCTGCAGTTGTAGGTGTTAAGATTATTGCCGGTGTAGTAAAAACTGGTGTGGACATTACCAATGCAGACGGAGAAGTTGTTGGTAAGGTAAAAGGCCTTCAGATGCGCGGAGAAAATATTTCCGAAGCTAAAATTGGTATGGAAGTTGCAATGGGTATTGAAGGACCTACAGTTGGAAGGCAGATTAAGGAAGAGGATACACTCTTTGTAAATGTCCCTGAAAGACATGCAAAGAAAATGGAACATGAAATTTACGACTCAATGACGGCAGATGAATTAGAAGCACTTGATGCATTCCTTGCAATAAAAAGAAGGGGTAATCCTTTCTGGGCAAAGTAAAATGGGATGCACAATTCATTTAGAAAGATCATAACAAACACAGGAAAAATAAAACCATAAGGAGGAAAAAATATGGCAGATTTTAAAGTAGTGGTTGCAGACCCTAAGACAAAGTCATACCAGTTTGATGTCACAGGCGCTGAAGCCAATAAATTCGTTGGAAAATCAATCGGAGAAACAGTTGAGGGATCACTTGTCGGTCTTCCGGGATATACATTGAAAATAACAGGTGGAAGCGACAAAAGTGGAATGGTTATGAGACCAGACCTTCCTGGACCAAAAAGACAGAAGGTTCTTGTTGCAAACGGAACAGGATACTCTCCTGTATCAAAGGGTGTACGCCGCAGAAAGATGATGCGCGGAAAAGAAGTTGCACCGGACATTGTCCAGATCAACACAGTCGTTGCAGAATATGGCAGTGACACAATAGAAAAGATTCTCGGCGGCGATGAAGAGCCAGCAGAGGAAGTTGAAGCAGCAACAGAAGAGTGAGCTTTTCACTCTTTATTTATCTTTTTTATAACAGACTTTACATTTCTTTCTTATACTACTTTGTGTACCCCAAGATCAAAGGGTTCCTGACGGCAGATTATTTCATTAACTTCAAATGAGAAATTAAGATTTCCAAAATCAATTTTTCCAGGATTTATCGGTTTTACTACAAGAGATGTAAAACCAGATGAATGAGCTTGTATTTCCCCTATGCAGGCATTTGGATCATGACACTCTATAAATGATGAGAAACAGCTATTGAAACATACATTATGCAGAATATCATCTGATTTATTGTCGACATATATACCAATGGAATTGCCAACTTCGCTATACAATGATTCCGGTATTTTGATCCTGACATTAACCTCGGGGGTCTGGATATAGTATTTTCCAAATGACACTGGTTCCACTTTGCAGTTGTTTCCCCCGATCTTAAAAAAAACTTCATATTTTCCAAAGTCAACTTCTCCACCTTTTGCAGGAGTTATGCGGTATTCAGTATTGAAAACCGATCCTGGTGAGAGGTTTTTTGTTTCGGAAAAAGCACTATCATAGTTAATGTGTTCAGGGAATGAACACTTGACATGCAATTCCCCAAGTTCGATATTTGATTTGTTAATAAGCTTGAATATAATTTTGCTATCGTGCCCAAATCTGAATTTGTTTCCAATATCAACATTTAGTGGAAGATAACTGTGGTTAATTTTTATGTTCTCGTAAAAGTATGGTGGTTTCTGGTGTTTGTGTCCATCGACCTCAAAGTATAGGTCATAATATCCCATGGAAAGATTACCTGCTACCAGAGGGACAAATGAAATATTTGCACAGATTGATGATCCGGGTTCAAGTGAGCCAAGGCAGAGGACTGGTTTACTGCAAAGAACTGTTGCCGGAAAAACAGTTCTCATCCAGATATTCTCGATTTTCTTGTCAGTAGGATTATTTACCCTGAGGTAAAGTGGGTTTTTAAATCCCAGTTCAACAGAATCTGCAAACTTATAGTCAACAGTAACAGAATCCACTACCTGCATTTCCCTGATTCTTCGTCTTTCAATGCCTATTTTTTTTTCATAAATCCAGAAGGCATAGATAGGCAGGTATAGAATGATAATATACATTGGTGCACTGGCAAGATATATCGGATCAGGTCTGCTGGTAACTGAAAGTATGCGGGTCACTGTTAAGAATGTAGTAAACATGACCCAGAGGAATACGTAAAACTGAAAAAATGTTCCAGTTCTTCCACCTGCTTCATTTTGAAGTGTATAGGTGAGGGATCTTGTAATATCATTAAGAGGTCCCAGCTTCAGTTGAACCACCTTTCTACCTTGATGCCAATTATCTTGTAAAGTATTACTTATAAATATATTAGTGAGTCAATAGCTCTTATACGTTTTGCATTCACTTCTTAAAGTAAGATTAATGATGAGTTCATCATTTACCGTCAGATATATATTTGATAATACGGAAATAGCATTCCTAATCAACCTGGATTCGTAGCTGCTGATAGTTATATACTGAATTAATTCACAATGTCCTGATGAGGAGGCTAATGATGAGACTGGAACTTATGGAGAAGAGATCAAGATTTGATGATTTTGAAAAGGAGTATCGTGACTCCAAAGCATACCTTCGCAGGGCTAAACTATTTCTGGAACAGGGGCAGGATCACACTGTAGTTTTCAATGTAGCTTCACTGGCTCTTGAACGTTATCTTGTGGCACTTTGTTACCTTTATGATATGGAACCCTACAACCACAATTATACATGTCTGATGGATACTGTTGAGATGTTCATGAAAGTACCGAAAGAACTCAATGAAGAGATAAGGTCAATGGATAAGATATTCGATATCTGTTCTCTTGATGATTACTTCCACGGAGATCCGGAAGTTTCAGATATGGAGCGTATCCTGGTAATGTGTGAAGAAGTGGAAGGACTTTTTGACCAGAAAAAAATAGAATCATTCAGAGAATCTTTGTTGACTGATTCTGAATAATCTTGTTTAAAAGATTATTATTATTATTATTATTATTATTATTATTATTATCTATTTTTGAAAATTATTTAACTTTATTTTATTTTTTAGTATTACATTTTTTAGTATTACTATAGTTGGAACTATAGGCCATAATTCTTAAATATAAATCTTCCCTCTAAAACATGTAAAATTTTAATTTTATATAAAAATTATAATTATGTTGCTGGCATATCTGAAATGCCAGTAATTTTAATTATGGGTGGATGAATGAAAATGAGATTTAAAATACTATTTGTATTACTTTTAGTAAGCACAGTACTTTTTAATTCAGGTTGTATAGGTGAGGATTTCACTGCTGATCAGATAGCTGAGAAAATGCAGAAAAAGCAGGCAGGTATTGAGGATATGTCTGCTACAGTTCATATGACAATGACAAATGAAGCTGGAACTCAGGAGATGGAGTATGAGACACTCCAGAAGATGCCTGATAAGACTAAAAGTGTTGTAGTCTATCCAGAAGAGATGGCAGGTCAGGTAACAGTCTCCGATGGAGAGAAAATGTGGATATATTACCCAGACGCTAACAAGGTTACAATTATGACAATGCCGGAAATTTCAGATGACTTCGAGGTAGATTATACATCAATAATTGGGGATCTGCTAAATGAAACAGATGCCTCACTTGTAGGTACTGAAAATGTTGATGGCAGAGACACTTTTATATTAATGCTGGTTCCAAAAGATGAAGAAGACAGCCTGCATGCATCAGATATGAAAGTCTGGGTAGATGATGAAACATGGACTCCATTAAAAATAGAAATGGGTACAGAAGATACCTATCAGATTACTGTAGAATACAGAAATTTTGAAATAAATACTGGCATATCTGATGATGAATTCGAATTCGAGATACCTGAAGGTGCAGAGGTCACAGAGATTGATAATTTTGATGACATGCTTCCTGTTTCAATGACAATTGAAGAGGCACGGAATTTATCGGACTATGAAATTACCACTCCTTCTTATTTACCTGAAGGTTACGAATTAAATAACGTAATGTTTAGTAATACTTCTATTTCAGCAGACATTGATGAATCAGTTACGCTGATGTATTCTTATGATGACAATGGTATCATAATAACTGAAATATTCTATAATGGAGAAATAGATCAGAATTCAATAATGCTGGAAAGTGAAACAGTCTCTGTCAATGGGGAGGAAGCTGATCTCTATTCCATGTATGATAATTCTTTAATGCTTCAATGGAAACACGATAACGCTATGCTTACTCTCAGTGCTTCTCTTGACCGGAATGAAATTATTCAGATAGCTGAATCGATGGAATAATAAAAACTGTAATTTTAACGGATGTATGTAGTTCTTCCGGACTACATATTTTCTCGTTTTTACTCAACTGGTTTTTGTCCTCTTTAGAACGACAGTGTACTTAATAGTACTTCGTAGTCATCTACAAAACCCTGCATTTTCTTTTCAGTATTTCTGTACAATT
Source organism: Methanolobus tindarius DSM 2278 (assembly GCF_000504205.1). Classification (NCBI taxonomy): domain Archaea; kingdom Methanobacteriati; phylum Methanobacteriota; class Methanomicrobia; order Methanosarcinales; family Methanosarcinaceae; genus Methanolobus; species Methanolobus tindarius. The sequence continues at coordinate 2,767,311 of NZ_AZAJ01000001.1, forward strand.
CTTTGTATAAAAGCAATAACCTTTGTAATTGTATTCTGTACAGCAGCATCGGAATATGCCGCCTTTGGCGGATGGTTGCATTGTTCTTTGTTTTCCAATTATTTGTCAGGCTTAACATATTCAGATAATATGAGTGGCTGAAGCCTTGAAAGTAAGATAAACCCATGATCCCGGGTAAAGACCCATATCATCATAGGCTCTTTTTGTAAGCACAACTCTTAAAGGAATTCCTGTGTCAATCACAAGATTGACAGTTGACTTCATTCTGGTAATTTCAGTCAGAACACCACTGAATGAATTCTGGGCACTTGAATCAATAGGGTCTTTTGACAGCAGGATATCCTCCGGTCTGATAGAAACACTCACATCACCTGATTTGAGTGTGCTTGAAATAATGGTTAGTCCATTAACCCCTATCTCTGCCAGTTCATCCCTGATAACTGATGTTCCGTGGAAAATGTTCTCAACACCTACAAAATCAGCAACAAAAGCCGAATTCGGCTTTCTGAAAACTTCATCTGGCGTACCTATCTGATGAATTTTACCGTCATGCATGATGGCTATTCTGTCGGCAAGGGCGAAGGCCTCTTCAAAACTATGAGTCACATGGATGGTAGTTGTTTTCTTTAACTGGTGTATCCGCAGGAGTTCCTGCCTCAGACGAGCCTTTGTTCCTGAATCAAGAGCAGACAGAGGTTCATCTAACAGAAGAAGATCAGGTTCCGTTATAATTGCCCGTGCTATTGCCGTTCTTTGCTTTTCCCCGCCGCTCAATGTTGAAGGATGACGGTCAAGCAGATATGCTATTCCAAGAAGCTCTGCTATTCTTTCAACCTTTTCCTCAATTTCAGATTTATCAAAACCCTTGTACTGAAGTCCGAATCCTATATTTCCCCTGATATTCATATTGGGAAACAGCATGAAATCCTGATAGACCATACTTATATTCCTGTCTTTTGGAAGAAGACAGGTTACATCATAATTGTTGATCAATATAGAACCCAGATCCGGATAATATATACCTGCAATCGATTCCAGAAGTATTGTCTTACCGGATCCTGTGGGACCAAGTATGCAGAAATATTCCCCTTCTTTTACACAAAGGTTTATGCTTTCAAGTTCAAACTCGCCAAGTTTAATTGAAAGATCACTTACTTCTATCATATTAACCGTTCAGCAAACCTAATTGACTATAATGCCTAGTAGAGCTTTGCCAATCCTCCCTTGCGTTCGAATAGATAGAGAGTTACCCCTGAAATTAGTATCAATATGGTTGCAGCAGCAATTGCAAGGTCAAGTTCACCTGAAGACATGTTCAGGTAAAGAGCTATCGGAAGCGTCTCAGTCTTCATTCTGGTAGCTCCTGCAAGCATTAGCACCGCACCGAATTCCCCCATTCCTCTTGACCATGTTATGACCGAACCTGCGATCATTCCATTCTTTGAAAGAGGAAGTGTTGTCCTGATAAAAGCCTGGAAAGGCGTGCAACCAAGTGTCTGTGCCACATGTTCGTATCTTGGATTAATACCTTCAAAAGTTGAACGCATTATCCTGAGCATCAGGGAAATATTCACTGCAAACTGCGCCATTATTATCCCGGGAACTGTGAATACGAACTTAAGTCCCACATCCGCCAGAAAGCTTCCAACACTGGTTGTACCGAATATAAGCAGCAAGCCAAGTCCTGCAACAATTGGAGGTAGTGCCATTGGCAGATCGAGAACCGTATTGATAATAGCCTTTCCACGGAAATGATATCTTGCAAGTGAATATGAAACCGGAACTGCTATCAGTATGCACATTAAAGTTGAAATTGCAGATGTCAGCAAGCTGAGACGAATTGCAAATTGAATTTCCAGGGAAATTATATTTGTTATAAGACTTACCGGATCTGTGTGAGTGATTATCTGAAATATCAGAGTTGAAACGAAAAGAGTAAGCAGGAGCATGAGAATAAGATTTGCATGCTTAAATCCGGTTCTTTGCATTAATGCACCTGCTTCGTTTTTATTGTTTTTAATTTTATTTTTTAGATTTATCTCATATTTGTTCATCAGATTCAGTTAGCATCCAAATAGGCATACTTTTCATCTGGATAAAGTGTGAATCCATATTCTTCAAAAATACTGTGACCTTCATCTGAAACCACAAAGTCTACAAATTCAGCAGCAATTTCCGGATTCTCAGATGTTGTCAGGGTTGCTATTGGAACTATCTTTATGATGTTATCGTCCTCTGCAATTTCTATTACATTTACAGCATCATTATTCCTGACAAGGTCTTCCCATACTATTGAAGCATCCGCCTGGCCAAGTGTGATGTATGTTACAAGTTCATTGACTGTTGCCCCTCTTGAAACAACGTTATCTTCAGTCTGGTTATAGATACCTTTTTTTGTCAACATCTTATCACATAATACACCGATGGCTGCTGCTTGTGGATCTCCAAGCACAACACTGACATCATCATTTGCGAGATCATCAAGACTATCGATGTTTGCAGGGTTATCCAGCGGAGTGATAATCACAGGGACATGATATGCAACATTGCTGGAGTTGTCAACAAATCCTTTTTCGGCTGCTACTTCAAAGTAATAGGTTGCACCTGGCATGTAAACATCACCTTCACCTGTAAGTTCAATCTGAGTCAGAAGTGTGTTGGACCCGGCATAATTGTACTGTACAGGAACACCATATTCTTCTTCGAATAAAACTCCAATTTCGTCCATTGGCTTACGCATTCCGGCACCACAGTAAACCAGAAGTGTTTCTTCACTTACCTGTTCACCTAAATTACCTGAGTCTGGAACTGATTCATCCTGATCGCCTACGGAATCACTTGTTGAATCAACACAACCCAGAAACAGGATACAGGAAATCAATAATAAGAAAACTATAATGTGTTTTTTATTTACCATCCAATCCTCTCCTTAAAATCAATCTCGAATGTATGTTATGCCCTTTCGAGCACAACATCATTCCAAGTAGCAATGTTCGGAGTGTTATGTTTGACATAACATAACGACACTTCCTTGGCATGTTTACTATAAATAACTTCCTACTAAGGGACCCTGTAGAAATCCTATTTATATGAGTGATACAGAAATTCTCTTTTTCATTTCCACAAAAACAACCGGCAATCTAAAAGCAAAGTACCCATCTGCCAAAGGCGGCACATTCCTTTGTTACTATCCTGAATACGATTGAAATATCTCAGTTATTAAAAATTGTTGAGTCCAAAACGAGTAGCAGTATTTCCTACGGGGCAGTAGAAATAGAGTTAAAAAGGAGTAATGGAAGTTACTTAGAGTAACTTCTTTCCGGCATCAGGGCCGCTCTTACATTCAAAGACGTCTGTGATCTTCATCTTGACAAGGAATTTTGCTGGGAAACGGTCGCTCTTTGCTTTTACCATCTTGCGCATTTCGTCATATTCCTCTCCACGGTCAATGATCTTTACGTCTCCTTTGACCTGGAAGCAACCATTGATCTCCGGTCCCCATACATATATTGCACATTTTGGATTTGCCCTGAGGTTCTCCATTGTCTTGAGGAAGAAGTTGTCCACGATCCAGATTGTCTCTAAATCTTCCTGAAGGAAGCACATTCCAATAGGAATTACGTTTGGAACACCGTCTTTTGATGCGGTTGCCAGTGGGAAGATCTTCATCTTTTCAAACTCTGTTTTCATCTCATCTGTTAATTTAACCATCGATATTACCTCTACGTTTCAAAATAAAAAGTACAGTAATTGTACTCTTTAATCAAGCTTAAGCTTTTTCATTAGTGGATTCAAATGGATGTTGGATGTAAGAATCAAATGGATATAGTATTAAGCAGAGAAACACCTTCAAAAGGATGAAATACAGGATTTAAATTTGTGAAATTCTATATCTGGAAGAAGGAGTTAAGGAAAGTAGTAAGTATGTTTTAGCACTTTCATTTCAAAAAAATAGACGGAGGATTAACCCTCCACTTAATTATTAATCCTTCCTACGCTGGAAAATAAATGCCAACCCAATCACAGCAGCTACTGGAAGCGCTACTGATGGGAATTCCGGAATATTTTGAGAATTTATAGGAGGACATGCAATGGCAAACTCGCCGACTGCGTAATAATCTTCACATTGCAATGTAATCGAATCTACATGAGTGCCATCAGTGGTGTAGAAGCCGAAGTACTGTGCACCAGAATCACCATTGACTGCAATGGTTGTAGTCGTCCCATCATCTGCTGTAGCAGTTATGTCAAAAATATCGTATGAACATGGTTCAACATAGAAGTAGAATGCACCGGTATCATCAGGCATTGTCATTGTAAGGGATGTTTCTCCCTTTGTGGAATATACATCACCAGCATATTCATGACTCCATGTTGCCCAACCATGACCAATTATACAGTGTGATACCGGGATAGAGAAGTCGAGAGTGCCACCACAAGGTGTTGATAAGAACGAGATATCAGTGTATAAAGGATTTGTGTCGGCAGGGAATGGTGTCATTGTGTATGGTCCAAGATTTGTAGGAGGAGCATCTGTTCCGGGGCTTGTGTCGTAAGAGATACTCGCACTAGCTACACCAGCAGCTCCAACAAGCAACATTGTCAGCAAAGCACTTTTGATTACTATTTTGATGAAATCTGTTTTTATTTTCATTATTATACCACCATCAAGCTAAAAAGCAATTTTTGGTGGCTGATGTATATTAGTATAATATAAGTTTATTTCCTAATTAGTTATCCAAATGAGTATGAATGATGAAACTAATACTACTATCAACATAATATGTTAAATCCAAATATGTAATATTTTTCAAAACAGCTTATCCAAAAAATACTGGTGAACCCTCAGATCCTCAGTAAGCTCAGGATGAAATGCCAGTGCAAGAACATTTCCTTGTTCAGCAGCTACTATCATATCATCGATTTTAGCAAGGACTTTTACATCATCTCCTGCTTCAACGATTCCCGGTGCTCTGATGAACACTGCGTTGTACGGTGTGTCGAGGAATGGGAGTTCAAGTCCGATCTCAAAGGAATCACGCTGTCTTCCGAAGGCATTTCGGTTGACTGTGGTGTCCATGAGTCCTAAAAGGTGCTGGTGGGTTTTGGCTACCTGCTCGTCTCCGGCAGTTGCCAGAAGAATAAGACCGGCACAGGTTCCCATGATTGGTTTGCCTGCTGCGTTCATCTCTCTAATTTCATCGGCGATGCCTTCACGCATGAGCAGCTTTCCAAGGGTTGTGCTTTCTCCGCCTGGAAGTACAAGTGCATCACATTCAGGGACGATTCCCTTGTGTTTGATAGTAACAACTTCTCCATTCTCTCCACGCTGCCTGAGGGCATTTTCAAGAGCCTCAACGTGTTCGGAAACATCTCCCTGAATAGCAATAACACCTAATTTCATATGATCACGTTTTAGTTAGTATGTAAGGTTAGTATTGTAAATAAAATAAATCAAAACAATAATAATCAGAATAAATAAGAATTGGGGATGGGGTTACCATCCACGGGTCTGAAGGATATCTCCTTCAGGAATAGAATCAACACTGATTCCTTTCATTCCTGCGCCAATGCCCTTGGATACTTCTGCAAGTACTGCTGGCTTGTCGTAGTTGTTTACGGCTTCAACGATTGCTTTTGCCATCTTCTCAGGATTCTCAGACTTAAAGATTCCTGAACCGACAAAAACACCGTCAGCACCCATGCGCATCATAAGAGCTGCATCTGCAGGTGTTGCAACACCGCCGGCTGCAAAGTTTACAACAGGAATACGCTGCATCTCTGCAGTTTCAAGAACAAGCTCAATAGGTGCTTCGATATGACGGGCAACTGCTATGAGTTCTTCCTTTGTCTTACCTTTAAGTGAGCGTACTTCGCCCATGATCTGTTTCATGTGTTTGACAGCCTCGCTGACATCTCCGGTTCCTGCTTCGCCCTTTGTACGGATCATTGCAGCACCTTCGTTAATTCTGCGGAGTGCTTCGCCAAGGTTTCTTGCACCACATACGAAAGGAACTGTGAATTCTGTCTTGTCAATGTGGTATTTGTTATCTGCAGGTGTGAGTACTTCAGACTCATCAACCATGTCAACACCAAGCTCCTGAAGGATCTCAGCTTCAACAAAGTGACCGATACGTGCTTTTCCCATAACAGGGATTGTAACAGCATCAATTATGTCTGCTACTATCTGTGGATCTGCCATCCTTGCAACTCCACCCTCTTTCCTGATGTCTGCAGGAACAGCCTGAAGTGCCATAACTGCAACAGCACCGGCCTCTTCTGCGATCTTTGCCTGATCAGCGTTTACAACATCCATAATGACGCCGCCTTTCTGCATCTTTGCAAAGCCGCGCTTAATAAGCTCGGTACCGTGTCTTAATTTCTCAAGTTCCATAATATCATCCTGAATTAGTTATAATATAGTTATAGTTCAGTTCTTGATTTAATGCCTACCTATTCAGCCTACTAGATATAGTTAATGCTTAAAAGCATTTACATCTACTCTTCATCAGGTCTGATTCTTGCTACTCCTACGACTTTGTCGCTGGCACGCACGTTCATGATCTTAACACCCTGGGTGTTCCTGCCCTGGATACGTACATCCTTCACAGGTATTCTAATGATTATGCCTTCTGAGCTTGTAAGTATGACATCGTCATCTTCATGAACTGCCTTTACATTGATGACAGGTCCGTTACGCAGACTTGTAACAATGGTTATCACACCTCGTCCACCCCTGTGCATGGCCCTGTATTCATCGAATTCTGTTCTCTTTCCAAAACCATTCTCGGTTATTGTGAGAAGTGCGGTATCATCGTCCACAACGTCAAGACTTACTACCATATCGCCTTCTTCAAGGTTCATTCCACGAACACCCTTGGCGGATCTGCCCATGACACGTACCTCTTCTTCAGGGAACCTGATAGCTTTTCCATGTTGTGATACCATCATCATTTCTCTGGAACCATCTGTAAGTGCAACGTTGACAAGTTCATCACCTTCAACAAGACTTATGGCAATAATTCCCTTCTTACGTGGGTTGCTGAAATCAGAAAGCTGGCTCTTTTTCACAGTACCTGTACGGGTTGCCATGAACAGGAATTCATCTTCCTTGAACTCGTTTACCGGTATCATCGCTGTTACAAGTTCACCTTCTCCAAGTTCAAGCAAATTCACAATGGCTTTTCCACGGGACTGCCTGCTGCCTTCAGGAATCTCGTAGACTTTACGCCAGTGTACACGACCCTGGTTTGTGAAGAACATGATATAATCGTGGGTAGATGCAACAAAGATATCCACAACGAAATCCTCATCCTTGGTATCCATTCCAATGACACCTTTTCCGCCTCTGTGCTGCTTGGAATATGTGTCAACAGGAAGCCTCTTAATGTAGCCGCTGTTTGTGATAGTTACAACCATCTCAGCTTCAGGAATAAGGTCCTCGGTTTCAAGTTCCTCTACAGAGGATTTAATTGCAGTTCTGCGCTCGTCACCGAAACGCTCTCTCAGGTCAGTAAGTTCGTCCCTGATAATTACATATTTTCTTTCATCACTTTCAATAATTGCCTTATACTCAGCAATCTGCTTGAGAAGTTCGTCATATTCATCATCGATCTTTTGTCTTTCAAGACCGGTGAGCTTCTGCAAACGCATATCAAGGATAGCCTTTGCCTGTATTTCATCAAGACCGAACTTTGAAATGAGTCCTTCCTTTGCTTCATCAACATTGGCGGAAGATCGGATAAGAGAAATAACTTCATCCAGATGGTCAAGGGCAATCTTGAGACCTTTGAGTATATGAGCCCTGTCCTCTGCTTTTTTCAGCATGAACTGGGTACGCTTAAGGATAACGTCAATACGGTGATCAAGATAAATGCGAAGTATCTGTTTCAGGTTAAGTTCTCTTGGAATATCATCCACAAGTGCGAGGTTAATAATACCAAAAGTTGTCTGCATCTGGGTGTGCTTGTACAACTGGTTAAGCACTACATTTGCATTTGTTCCACGTGTCAGTTCCACTACAACCCTGATACCTTCACGGTCTGATTCATCACGAAGGTCGGAAACACCAGTAACTTTCTTGTCCCTGACAAGGCTTGCAATGTCCTCAATGAGTTTTGCTTTGTTAACCTGATATGGAAGTTCGGAGACAACTATTCGGTACTTGTCTTTTTTCATTTCCTCGATCTCAGCAACAGCCCTGACCTGAACTCTTCCACGTCCGGTCTCATAAGCTGATTTGATACCTTGTTTACCCTGTATGACACCGCCAGTCGGGAAGTCCGGTCCCTTGATTGCTGTCATAAGTTCAGGTATTGTTACCTCAGGGTTCTCGATCATCATCATGGTTGCATTGATAACCTCTGTAAGATTATGTGGTGCCATGTTAGTTGCCATTCCAACTGCAATACCGGTTGACCCGTTAATAAGCAGGTTTGGAAGTTTTGCAGGAAGCACAACCGGCTCTTCAAGTGAACCGTCATAATTGGGACGTGTTGCAATAGTCTCCTTATCGATATCCAGGAGCATCTCATCACATATCTTGTCCATGCGGACCTCAGTGTAACGCATGGCTGCAGCAGAGTCACCGTCAATTGAACCAAAGTTACCCTGTCCGTCTATGAACGGATATCTCAGTGAGAAATCCTGAACCATCCTGACAAGGGAATCATAAACAGCGGAATCACCATGTGGGTGGTACTTACCAAGAACGTCTCCCACTACACGGGCAGACTTCTTGTAAGCCTTGTCATAGGTAATTCCTGCCTCTTTCATGGCATAGAGAATTCTTCGGTGAACTGGTTTGAGACCGTCCTTTGCATCCGGCAGAGCACGGCTTACAATTACACTCATGGCATAATCCATGAATGAGTTCTTCATCTCGTCTTCAATAAGAACGGGAACTATCTTCTCGCCTGTATCAGTTGGCTGGATATCGAAAGGAAGTTCCTGCTGAGGATTCTCCTGTTCTTCGTCCTGAATATTATTATCATCAATATTATCTGCCATTTTTCTTCACCTCATACATCCAGGTTCGCAACGTCCTTTGCATGCGTTGTAATGAAGTGTTTACGTGGCGCTACGTCATCACCCATAAGGATGGTGAACATTTCATCAGCAGCAACAGCATCTTCCATGGTGACCTGAAGCAGTGTTCTTGTCTCAGGGTTCATTGTTGTTTCCCAGAGCTGTTCAGGATTCATTTCACCAAGACCCTTGTAACGCTGTATACCAACGCCCTTGTCACCAATCTCTTCCAGTTTTGCTGCAAGTTCACGGTCAGAATAAACATAATACTCTGCCTTGCCCTTCTTTATCTTGTAAAGAGGAGGCTGTGCAATGTACACATAACCGGCATCTATCATGGGTTTCATGTACCTGTAGAATAATGTAAGTATGAGAGTCCTGATGTGAGCTCCGTCAACATCAGCATCAGTCATGATGATTACTTTGTGGTAACGTGCTTTTTCGATGTCGTAGTCATCACCAATTCCGGTACCCATTGCAGTTATGAATGCAAGAATCTCGTTATTCTTGAGGATTTTTGCTAAACGTGCTTTTTCAACGTTGAGAATCTTACCCCTGAGTGGCAGGATGGCCTGATTCTTACGGTCTCTTCCCTGCTTTGCAGAACCGCCAGCTGAGTCTCCCTCCACAAGATAGAGTTCACTTACGGATGGATCCTTCTCGGAACAATCTGCCAGTTTTCCCGGAAGTGTGCTGACATCAAGGGCACTCTTTCTGCGTGTGAGTTCCCTGGCCTTCTTTGCTGCTTCCCTTGCACGTTGTGCATCCAGAGCTTTCTGGAGGATGGCAGTGGCAACTTTAGGGTTCTCTTCCATGTATTCGGAAAGTCCTTCTGAAACCATGGATTCCACAATTCCCTTAACTTCGCTGTTACCAAGTTTAGTCTTGGTCTGCCCTTCGAATTGTGGTTCTGTAATCTTGACACTGATAATCGCTGTCAGACCTTCACGAATATCGTCGCCTGAAAGTTTTGCATCTCCTTTTGTAAGGTTGTTCTTTTTTATGTAATCATTAGCAACCCTTGTGAGTGCTGCTTTAAATCCAACAAGGTGCGTGCCACCTTCGTGGGTGTTGATGTTGTTGACAAATGAGAAAACAGATTCGGCATAACTATCTGTGTACTGCATTGAAATTTCAACAACAGTATCGTCCTTTGTTCTTTCAAAGTATATCGGTGGTTCGTGAAGTGAGTTCTTATTATGGTTCAGGTGTTCCACGAAAGAAATGATTCCGCCTTCGTACTCGAATTTTTCTTCGACCCTTTCTTCCTCACGGTCATCAGATATGCTTATTTTTATTCCCCTGTTGAGGAATGCAAGTTCACGAAGCCTTGTTGCAAGAGTTTCATACACGAATTTTGTAGTTTCAAATATCCTTGAATCCGGCATGAAGGTTATTTTTGTACCTGTTGTGGAAGTTTCTCCAATCTCCAGAAGTTCATCCGTAGGAGTTCCACGCTCATAGCGCTGGTAGTAAATTTTCCCGTCACGTTGAACCTCAGCTTCCATCCACTCGGAAAGTGCGTTCACGACTGAAACACCGACTCCGTGCAGACCACCTGAAACTTTGTAGGTGTCCTTGTTAAATTTACCACCTGCGTGGAGGATGGTCATTACAACTTCAAGTGCGGATTTATTGTATTTCGGATGCATTCCAACCGGAATACCTCGTCCGTTATCCAGGACTGTGATGGTCCCGTCATGGTTTATTGATACGTCTATCTGTGTACAATATCCGGCCAGTGCTTCATCGATACTATTGTCCACCACTTCGTAGACCAGATGGTGAAGTCCCCTGCCATCGATACTTCCGATGTACATGCTCGGACGTTTGCGAACAGCTTCCAGTCCTTCAAGTACCTGAATATTGCTTGCATCATAAGCTTGTTTTTCACTCATTTAAATAACAGCTCCGTGAAAAAAATTCATAATCCTGATTAACAATGTTAATTGGTTCGTGTCTATAACGTACACTAGTTCGTCCCTCAGAATACAGTCAAAGAAATATTAATTTTTAATCTCTCGTTTCTTATTTTAACTTAAAATGTCCGGCTTCTAATATGCATTCATGCTTATTAAATGTTTATATAAAATTGATTAAAAAAGTAAAGATAGAAACTGAAAAATCAGTTTCTTGCTGTCATGTAGATGTTACCGAAAGGAATCAGTGTTGCAGCCAGATATACAAGACCACCGATTATGGGGATAGCACTGACAAGTAGCAGCACCAGAAGTCCAAATGCCATTTCATTCATTGTCCTTGAACTTTTGCCCATTTTATCCAGCAGGTAACGCCCTATCCATATTGAAGCTATTATCCTTGAAACGTATAGCATTACTACAAGAGTGATCAGCATTATAAGTCCCAGTGGAATTCCGATAATAGTAACAAAGAGCAGGAATGCAATTATGAATGCCAGTATCAATACCAGCAATCCGGTTAAAAATGCCTTTCCCGGAGATTTGGAAGTTTTAGCAGCGATATTTTTCATGTACTCAGGCCATATTGCAAGTCCTATAAGACCTATCAGAACCAGTCCTAGATACGAAATTAGTCCGCTTAACAGGGATGAGACAATTCCTCCATTGTCACGGTATTCCATCTTCGTATACTGAACATTATTCCCGACTGTTCCTTCTTCTATCTTAGTTTCGGATTTGCTTCTGTATTCAAGATTACCATCTATGGATGCTTCAGATGATATTGATATTTTCTCAGCATTCAGGTCTGCATCTCCTCCAATATTACCTTGAAGATCGATCTCTTCTGCAGAAGCTTCGATATTACCATCGATGTCTCCGAGAATAGTAACTTTTCCTGAAGCGGCTGAAAGGTCTCCCCCAATGTATCCTCCATCGGCAAGAGTTGTCTTTCCGGTAGCTGAGAGTACATCATCCTGAACATCTCCGTAGATTGTGAGTGTTCCTGATGCAACTCTGACATCATCGCCTACAGTACCGCTGATGGTCACATCTCCTGCAGCAACAATGAGGTCTTGTTCAATAGTTCCTTTCACTTCAACCGTGCCACCGGCAGCAACAACATCACCGTTGACGGTACCTTCGATTATGATTGTTCTACCGGCAACGATTATGTCGTCATCAATTACATCATCAATAACAATAGTGTCTCCACCTTCAATTGTGGTATATGCTGCAGCAGTGTGGCAGAAAAGCATAAAAGTAACAGCCAGCAGCATAATTTTACATAAAGCTTGTAAGCTCATTTTCATTATGTAGACTCCCCCTCATATTTCAATTTAATAAGTATGCTGAATATTGTTTTTCATTGATTAAATGCTTATGCGGTGAAGCAAGGAAGCAAATAATATTGATGAGCAGTCTTTTGATGTGATGAAAGCTCAAGAGTTCGTCAACAAGCAAAAGATAATGACCACTATCCTCCAAATGTCACAATCTGAAGCGGAAGCTCTCGGAGTTTCTAGGAGCAGGTTTCAAGGTATTAAGGAAAGGATAAGAGAAAATGGAGACCTCAATCTCAATACTCCGCCGGTGAGAAGATTAACCATCTAATAGAATAAACTTTAAATTCTCTACAGAAGTTTTAGAAAATAGATAAAAATCAATCAAATAGCTAAGAGGTGATTCTATTTCAAAGGATGAGAACTCATACATCTGTCCAGTTTGTGGTTATGATGGCTTAGGTGAACCACCTTACAATAGAGATTTAAGCTATCCTTCTTATGAAATCTGTTCATGCTGTGGTTTTGAGTATGGCTTTGATGATCAAGACCAAGATTATTCTTTTAAGGAATATCGAGACAAATGGATTAAAGATGGTATGAAGTGGTTTAATCCTAGCAAAAAACCAGATACTTTGGACTATAAAAAGCAATTTTCGAATATTGAAAAAGCTATTTTCATGGCTAATGCAAATATTATTCAAATGATTAAACAGTATAGAGATTTAACCATTTCACTTGAAGAGTTATCTAAGGTTATTGATGTGAATTCTTTTGCTCCGCCTGATTATTCCTATTCAGTAATTATTTGTAAAGAACATGTAATAAACGTTTTAGAAAAAAATAAGCGAGAAGAAGTTTCAGAATTAGACTTAGCAAGATGGGCTAAGTTCATTATGTTTTCAGAATGGTATGATTACTGTGAAGAAAATTCAGAGTTAATCCCAAGTGTATTAGCAGAATTAGAAGCTCCTTTGTTATGGAGTAACTATGCTGATGGAGATTGCGGAGAACTTAAAGAGTTCATGGGAAAATTATCTCCTGAGAAGGCAGACAGTTACATAAATGCTCTAAGGAATAATACTGAAAGTTGAAACATAGGAAGGATATAGTAATTGTTGGAGATGTGGGAAGGATGTTGAAATGTTTCTGGAAATACCTATGATTTAAGAAAAGGAATGGAGTGATTTAATTGAATTGTGATGAAATAGAATGGCTCTTTATCCTTGATCCTATTGGTGACAAGGAAATATCTGAAGTTGAAAATATATTCGGAATAAAATTTCCAAATGATTACAAAGAATGCATCAAAAAGTATCATGGAGGAAGTCCAAAACTCAGTTGTTTTGACTTTAAAGAACGCAAAGGAGCTGTGTTCAATAATCTATTAAGTTTTGAACCTAATGACAAATATGATTATATTGTTAAAATTAGGAATATTGTTGAAGGGATGGTAGAATGTATTTATCCTTTTGCGGCAGATCCATTTGGCAATTTTATTTGTTTTGATTATCGAGATGGAAAGAACAAATCTCCAAAGGTTGTATTCTGGGATCATGAAATTGCTTACGTTTGTCATATTTGTGATAGTTTTACAGAACTTATTTCAAAATTATATAAACATGAATGATTTTAATTTCCTAATCATTTATTATAAAATTTACTAAGTTTTAAGAGTTCCGTTTTTTTTTGTGTATTACTTATACCCTACTCTTTTTTCAAACCCACACGATTCGGACTAATATCCAGAACCTCCCCCTCCAATTCCTGCATCACCCTGTCCAGCAAATCATCGATCTCCTCTGCTTCTTCCTCACTGATCATGGATGAATAGATGTCCCTTACAGTAATAAGACTGGCAGCCGCCAGAGCCAGGGAAATGGAAAGCACATCAACCGTTACTTCCTTCCGGTAATCGAAATCACCCATTGCTCTTTTTATGCCGGGGTGGGCTGCATTGGAGATGAGTATATAGAAGTCATCGACCTGTTCTTTCTTTTCTCCTGTGTATAATAACTCACGTATTCTTGATGGTCTGAGCCAGTGATGTTTGTTCTTCAACTCTTTTTCTTCGTCTTCGGTGAGGGTGCCCAATTGCTGCCTGTAGAAAATGTATGCTTCCCTGTCAGTAAAGTGAAGCAGGTACATCTGGGTAATTCCTTCAAAAACAGTTCTCAGATTAAGATAAGCAGGATTGTTCAGACCGATGCATGCTAATTTGTAGGCTGCAAGCAAATTATGGTTATTCCGCTCAAACAGTACGGGTATAATAGTTCTTGGACCTTCGAGTCTTTTGCCTGTTCTTTTGAACTCAGCAAGGAATCCGGCATTAAGGACTTTTGTCAGGTAAAACAACAGTTCAATTGAGTCCTGGAAGATATCCAGTTTGGAAGCATGTTCTTTGAAGATGATATCTTTCCTGTAGTTCAGGATAGATTCAATGTCGTTATAATCACGCCTTTTTTTACCGGGGTGCATATTGATTCTCTTTTCTTTGGTTGGATTTGCCACATATATAATAAGAATTAGCTAAGAGTTCTTTTATGTCTTGTTAGTAAAAAAGGTTAACACATGGGCAGTACTGTTTAGTGTAGCAATGAATACAACCGAACTCCTTCTTTCTCTACAAAAAGACAGCCTAAGCATCAACAATGCAGACATAAGTCTTGCACGAGCCTATGCAATGGAAGCTGTAGAACACGTTCCAGAGCCTTACAAAACTATCTATTCAGCCGATTATTTTGTATTTCTCTATGAGAGCTTCCTGGAAATCCGAAAATGCAGGCCAGATGAAATTATAATTCAGGAAATCGACCCAGAAGAATACGAAAAAGCTCTTAGCAGCATAAAAGAGAAGAATGATATTGCTGACAGGAAAAGAGATGCTATGAATCGGTTTATTAGCATCGTTCATATCTTCCTTACTTTCATAGTCAAAAAACCACTGCATCCGGTGGGGATGATTTTTCCCGGTGGTCTGAAAATAACAGAGGATGGAACTTTTTATTATTGTCCGGTCAAGGACAAACAAACTGAAACCGGGATCTCATTTTGTGAGTTCTGTATCTGTAAGGACAGTGAAGAACAGTAAAGAATAGAAATAACAAATAGAATAAGTTGAATGAACCCGAAGGGTCCGGCGAAGCCGGCGTTTTACCATAAAAATATACAAAATAATGTGCAAATATCTTGCACCTTCTTCCTGAACTTCTGCATATTTATCTATTAGTAATTGTCTTTGGAATAATTTTCTGTGCATAAGCATCGGAATGTGCCGCCTTCGGCGGATTGTTACTTTGTTTTTTGATTAAGAATCGCTTTTGTCACTAAAACGAAAAATCAAAATGAAAAATAGGAGGTAGAGCCTGAAGAATCAGGAAAGATATTCAGGCTTTAAGCTTTAAATGACAGTGCTTTGGTTGGACATGCTGTTATGCATCTTCCGCACTTGATACAGTCAGGTTTTGGACCATTTGTATGGACATCAAGCTGCATTGGGCAGACCTTTTCGCACTTGTTACAGTTGATGCACTTTGATTCATCTGTCTGGAGCTGGTACTTTTTACCACCAATGAGGTTCTGTACAGTTCCCATTGGGCAGAATGTACACCAGGTACGAGGGCTGAATGTTGTTCCTGCGACCAGTGCGATTGAAGTTGTAACCAGGCACATGATGACAAAAACCATGCCTATCTGGTTAATAAGTCCGTGGGTGTTAAGGAGTCTGTAAGCCATAAATCCCATCATAAGCATGAAGATGGGTATTCTGACCCAGTAACTTCTGAGTATTTTAGGTATTTTCTTTCCCTGTGTTATTTTCCCGACCCAGAAGTCATTAAAACTTCCTCTTGGGCAGAGGTTTCCGCAGAACCATCTTCCGCGGGAAATACTTGTTATAAGCAGTGTTGCAAATACTAGCAGCAGGAAATATCCCAGAAGCGGGAACCATAGTCCTGCAATTGACACGATAATAACCAGAATTCCAAGATATGGAGTAATTTTCAGCACGTTTTCATCCTCTCTTTTCTCTTATAATTTTAATAATTATGATAATTGTAATTTTTCTAAGTATTTTGACGTTTTTTATTAGCACAATTTTCAGGGGGTGGTATTACTAATTCTACTGGTCTACTGATTCTCATCAGCCCATGACTGCAATTCACTGTCCACTCTCTTAACCCAGCTGTTGACGATTTCCATGATAAGTTCATGAATGTCCTTCTTGCTGCGTATCTTGTATACAAAGAAGTATCCTCCACCGTCCATGTTGTTCTGGGAACGGATGAGAATTTTTCTTTCGTAGAGTTTCTTCACACTTCTCTGGACAGTTGAAAGATTAAGTTCAAGCTCTTCAGCAATTTTTTCTGTAGTAAGCCAGTCCTGCCCGTATTGCAGGAAATACTTCAATATCTGTAGTTCGGCTTTTGTCAGGTTCAATCCACATTTTATTACAGCTTCAATCTCAAACTCTTTACAGGCAAAGTCAACCATTTGATACCTCCATTTATCAACAGTACTGCATTAAAGTTGCAGTTATATATAAAGAGTTTCAAGAACTGAAAAAAAAGGCTAAAAAACAGAAGTACTACAAAAATAGTTGAAATGGATGCTCACTGACACCCGCCTATCATCCGGTTGATTTCATCGCTTCCAATGATGCCGATAATCCGGTTATTATCATCAACAACAGGGAGTGCAGAGATGAAATTCTGTTCCATTTTCTTTGCAGCACTTTCAATATCCTCGTTTCCTTTTGCCGTGATCACATCCCTTACCATGATTTTGTCAAGGGAATTACATTTCAGGGCAACAGCTTTTGAAATATCCCATGAAGTTATTATTCCGGTAAGTTTGTTTTCATCATCAACAACCGGCAGATGTGTAATCCCACTTTCAAACATTACCTGTGCCGTTTCCTCAATACTAAGTCCATTCCTGATGGTTTTTATCTCTCTTTTCATTATGTCGGAAACAAGTGTATGGGAAAGAAAGTTGCCGATAATGTAACCTAATTGCCCGGATTCCAGCAGGAAAGCATCGTGTCCGTAATTGGACTCAATTTCCCTGTAAGTCACATCAATGTCATTTGCACTCAATGCGGACACAACTTCTTTTGACTGGTAAGGCGGGTAAAGCCAGTCAGAGCTTACCGCTACAACCAGAAACTTTGCCCTTGCCTTCTTCATCCCCTCTATCAGGGAGCCATTGACTGCAAGGTCAAAGTAGTCCAAGGCTTTTGTAATGTAAAGATAGGAATTTGCATCAAATCTTTTTGTGAAAGACTGCCCCTGATAATGAAGGTAGCTCTCCACCTGGAAATCAAAACCAAGATTGTAATCCAGATCCTTTTTATCCTGAAGACGCCTTCCAAATTTATGGTGCATGGAATCATCACTAAGATAGGTTATATGTCCAATCATTCTGGCCAGTGCAAGCCCGTGAATAGGTGCATTACCGGAGTAATAATCTCCATTGTTCCAGTCCGGGTCAGAGAGTATTGCCATTCTTCCAACCTCGCTGAATGCTATTTGCTGAGGTGATGATCTGGCTGTACTCGCAATGACAATAGCCTTACTTAAACTGTCAGGATATGTCACAGACCATTGCAGCACCTGAGTTCCTCCCATTGAACCGCCGATAACCGCAAAGAGTTTCTTAATTCCAAGGTGGTCAATAAGCTCCTTCTGAACTTTTACCATGTCCTTTATGGTTATAAAAGGGAAAGAAGTCCCGTATTCTTTCCCTGTTTCAGGGTTTATGCAGGAAGGTCCGGTTGACCCTTTGCATCCGCCAAGTACATTGGAACAGATTACAAAATACCTGTTAGTATCAATGGTCTTTCCGGGACCAATAAGCACATCCCACCATCCGGTTTTGCTTTCACCACTATGGAGTCCTGCTGCATGCGCATCGCCTGTGAGTGCATGGCAGATAAGAATTGCATTGCTTTTTTGCGGGTTTAGTTTTCCATAAGTTTCATAAGCTACATTGACATTCTTCAGCTTCTTACCACTATCAAGCACCAGTTCACCCGGCAGGTTGAAGATCTCAGTCTCCACTATCCCGACAGATTCTTTCTTCATAGTTCCTGTGACCTCTTCAGTGCCTGGTCGATATCAGTTATCATATCTTCCACATCCTCAAGTCCGACTGACATGCGGATAAAATCCTCAGTAACTCCTGTGGACTTTCTTTCTTCAGTGGTCAACTGCTGATGTGTTGTAGATGCAGGATGAATAACAAGTGTCTTCGCATCACCAATGTTTGCAAGATGTGAGAGCAGTTCAACGCTGTCAATGAATTTCTTTCCTGCTTCAAGCCCGCCTTTGATTCCAAACCCAAGAATTGCGCCATATTTTCCTTTCAGGTACTTTGTTGCAAGTTCATGACTTGGATGGTCTTCAAGTCCCGGATAGTTCACCCAATCAACAGCAGGGTGCTTATTCAGGAACTCTGCAATTTTGAGTGCATTACTGCTATGTCTTTCAACTCTCAGTGGAAGTGTTTCCAGTCCCTGAAGTAACAGGAATGAATTAAAAGGACTAAGTGCCGGTCCGAGATCACGCAGCAGGTGAACTCTCATCTTGGTTATGAATGCAACGTTTCCAAGTTCTGGAACATCACCGAATGCTTCCCAGTAGTTAAGTCCGTGATAACCGGGGTCCGGTTCTGTAAGTCCGGGGAACTTTCCATTATCCCAGTTGAAATTTCCGGAATCAACAATCACTCCCCCGATGGTTGTTCCATGTCCTCCGAGGAATTTGGTTGCAGAAAGTACCACAATATCAGCACCAAGGTCAATTGGTTTTACAATTCCGATTCCCACTGTATTGTCAACTATGAGTGGTATTCCTGCTTCATGTGCTATCTTTGAAATTTCCTCGAGGTTTGGTACATCAAGTTTAGGATTTCCAATTATCTCTGTGTATATTGCCTTCGTTTTTTCAGTAATTGCATTTCTGAATTCTTCAGGTTTTGTTGAATCTACAAAGGCAACTTTTCTTGCAAGATTCTTGAAGGTGTTATTGAATAACTGATAAGTTCCACCGTAGAGGTTATTGGCTGCAACAATCTCATCTCCGGGACCGGTTACACCAAGTGTTGCAAGAGTGATGGCGGACATCCCAGAGGAAACTGCAAGTGCACCAGTGCCGCCTTCAATGGCAGCAACTCTCTTCTCAAGCACATCGGTGGTTGGGTTCATGAGCCTGGTATAAATGTTGCCGGATTCTTTCAGTCCGAAAAGATTGGCTGCATGTTCTGCGTCCCTGAATGTGTATGATGCTGTCTGGTAAATTGGTACAGCACGCGACCCGGTTGCAGGGTCAGGTTCCTGGCCAGCATGTAAAGCCAGTGTATTTGGTCCATAGTTTCTTTTGTTCATTTTATTTCCTCTGGATTTTATATGCTTTATTTTGCACTATTTTATGATAGATGCATTGTTATATATAATTTTGCATAATTCACTTTGTGAATATAACTCATAGTTATTATTTAGTGTTATGTTACACGATTGAACATTTATATTTATGTGCTCTTAAATTTATATTTTATTGGCAGCAGATTAAATTCAGAAGTTTTCAGGATGGGAATCAACTGAAAATCATCAAAAAAAGAAGATGAAGAGTATATAAGCTCTGAATTACCTGTCAGGCCAGATATGCAAAAGAAAACTAAAAAATAATTTATCCCAGCAATTGTGCCAGGAAATTTTCATCATCGCTTTCAGGATACTTAAGCACCTTTGCATCAAGGTTAAGATTTCTGATAAGCTTACTGACAGCATCGGAATGTTCATCAGTATCCAACCACACTTTACCAATGCAAACAATTTCTGCACCTGCTGTTTGTTTTCTGACATATTCCGTAAGCTGGTCGTCTGCTGTTTCAAATTCAGGTGAATCAACAAGTACAACAGAGGGTAGAAGTTGCACGTCGACAAGTTCCATTCTTTCAAGATCTGCTTTCAGTTTGTGAGGAAGCACAGTTTCCTCTGCTTCAATGAAAACGGAATCAGGATTAAACTCTTCCTGTATTGTCAGGAGATTACTTCGAATATCTGTGTCAAGGGAGCATGGAATGCACACACTGTTTACTTCCCTTGTCTTAATTCCAAGTTCTGTGAGTGTCTTCTCATCATAATCCACTTCACCTGTTTCCTGAACTATGACTCCGATTTTCTCCCCCTTCAAGTTAAGATATTTTGCAAGCTTCAGAATGAGGGTGGTTTTACCACTGCCTGTAGCTCCGCCTATAATACTGACTTTCATAAGATAAACTCCACAAATATATTGAAAAGAAACATCCTTGAAGCTTACGGTTTAGGTGATTGGGACTGTTGCTGGTACTTTGGCCTGCAAATCCCTCTTTTCATAGGGGTTTTATATTCAGATTTCTCTTTCCTGACAGGATATACGGGAATCTTAAAAATGAACTTGCTACCCTTGCCGGCTTCACTTTCAACACGGATGCATCCGTTATGCATTTTCAGGTACTCTCTTACAAGTACAAGCCCAAGTCCGGCTCCTCCATATCTTCTTGTGGTGGAACCATCCACCTGCACAAATGCATCAAATATTCTTTCTCTGTCTTCTTCTGCAATCCCAATTCCAGTGTCCTGAACTGAAACTTCTATCTCTTCATCTTTCCTGTTCATAACAACAACAATATTCCCGCTTTGGGGTGTGAATTTGAGTGCATTTTCTATTAGGTTGTAGAGTATTTCCCTGAACTTGTCAACATCGGCAGTTATAGTGCCAATATTTCTATCGGTACTCATGCTTGCTCTTATGTTCTTTTTCTTAGCAAGCATCTCTGTGGATTCCATAACATTTTCAGCAACCAAAACCGGATCGAAGTTTGAAAAATTAAGAGTTATACCATCAGATTCTATTTTTGAAAGGTCCAGTACGTGGTTGATAAGGCTCAAAAGCCTGTGACCTTCGTTGTTCATAAGACGAAGGTATTTTTCCTGTTCAGCGCTGACCTGTCCAAGGCTTCCAGTCAGAAGTACATCTGAAAATCCAATGATTGAGTTAAGCGGTGTCCTGAGTTCATGGTTCATGTTTGCCAGCAGTTCATTTTTGCAGCGGTTAGCTTCCTCGGCTGCTATTCTTGCAAGCAACATTTGCTCTTCAGTCTTCTTCCTTTCTGTAATATCAACAAGGGTTCCGATTGCCCAATGCTTTTTACTTTTCAGATTAAAGGTATTTCCCTTTACCAGCACCCAGATCCAATCACTGGATTTACCTGTCATTCGTATCTCAAAACTAAAGGGCTTTCTTTTATTTACACAATTAATGATTTCGGGAATTACCTGCTTCCTGTCATCAGGATGCATCATGTTACTCCATACGTCTATTGACATGGGAAACTCATTGTCTTCATAACCTAGCATAGTGTATGCTTTTGGATTGAAATAGAAATCATTCTGGTCAAGATCCCAAACCCAGAATCCATGTTCAGAAACCCTTAGTGCAAGTTCCAGTCTTTCTTCACTTTCTTTCAGGGCGTTTTCGGCTTCCACTCTCTTAGTAACGTCTCTTGTGGTTCCCTGTAAACAAACAGGTGCTCCGTTTTCATCGAAAATTAGTTTACCGATTATTTCTACGGGTACTGAATGACCTTCTTTATTAAGCACGTCAACCTGAAAACGAATGCCCTCAGAAATTGGGGCTTTTTGCATACCGATACCGATATATTCTTTCATTTTATTGAAATTCTCTTCATCACAATGATCTTTTAAATTTGATCCGATCCACTCTTCCGGAAGATATCCGAGTATATTGTAAACGGCATGGTTTCCATATGTAAAATTCAGGTTCATATCCATGGACCAGATACAATCAAGTGTGTTCTCGGCAAGCAGCCGGTACATCTGTTCACTGGTTTCAAGTGCATCTTCAGCTTTCTTTTTCTCAGTATAATCTACAAGTGAACCCATGTAAGAAACTATCTTTCCATCGCTGTCCCTGATCCTCGATGCAGATAACCATACAGGAAACTCAGAGCCGTCTTTTCTAACTGCCTTGAACTCGGATTTAAAAGCATGTTCTTTTAGTTCATTCAGTATTCGTTCACCATCTTCATCTGACGCCAGAAAATCTGTTATCTTCTTACCGATAACTTCTTCTTTGTCTGCATAGCCCCACATACTGCACGCTGCACTATTTGCATATGTAAGGTTTCCATTCAGGTCAACTAGCACAATTCCATCAATGTCGGATTCAATTGCCTGGTCTTTTATCCTGAGCTCATTTTCAGCTTCCACTTCTTTGGTGATGTCATATGTGTAACCCACCATTCCAATAGGATTCCCTGCGCCGTCTTTTACCACCCATAGTGAGAGAGACCCAATGAAAAGTTCTCCTCCTTTTCGCAATAACCTGACTTGTACCTGGTTGTATCCTTTTGCAAGCAAAGGTTCTATAACATAATTTTGCAGTACATCAAAGTCATTTTTATGATAGAGAATAGATACATTCCTGCCCAGAGCTTCTTCGGATGTATAACCAAATATTCTTTCGGCTCCTTTGTTCCAGCTTGTTATTATCCCTTCCAGATTCGTAGAAATAACAGAAAACGGGGATTGCTGCACTATTTCTGACATGGATTTAAGGGCATTCAGGGCTATTTTCTTTTCAACCAGTGCTTTTTTAACATCAATAGCTTCCCTGATGGCAAATGGTAACCTGCTGATGCGTTCCTTGAGAATATAATCCGTAGCACCGGCTTTCATGGCTTCAACAGCTATTTCCTCGTTCATGGAACCTGTAAGGATGATAAAAGGTATGTTGATGTTGTATGTAAGTGCCAGTTCAAGTGCCCGCATACCATCAAATTCAGGCAGCATGTAGTCTGATATGATTATGTCAGGTTTGAATTCATACAGGCCTTTTAAAAATTCATCTTCCTTTTCCGCCAGAAAAGATTCAAACTCAAGGCCACTGCTTTTTATTTTCCTTTTGGCAAGTTCCAGGTCTTCGGGTACGTCTTCTACAAACAGAATTTTTAGATCCTGACTATCAGTCATCTGATCCCCTTGTCAATAAGTACATCATGACAATCATGTTCATTTTTCATTCGTGTACGCATCATGGCAATTGTTACACATGTATATGCGAAGTACATATTAATAAAGTTACAGGTTTGATAATAAAAAATAATAACCAATCTAAAAAGAAAAAAAGAATGTTAACAGGAATTCAGTCTTCATGCCTGATTTCTTTTTCCTGTTGTTTCATTTCCTTTATTTCTTTCATCCTTCTAATGATTACTTCACCAAGGAATAATATGAGGGCTGCAATCAGGAAATAGTATTTCTGGCTTACACTTTCCTTTACCAGTTTTTCAGAATTTTCCTGCGCTTTCTCAAATATACCTGATCTTGCCTCGGTTACCGAACCATATATGGTCCCACCATTTGCTATTATAAGACTTGGCATATCTTCATTTACTCCCATATTCCTGTATTCAAGGGCGTAGTTCACTGCCACCGGATAGCCTGAAAGATAGTGCATTCCTATTGAATCCGGTTCGATAACAGCTTCATAGACATTAGTTCCGGTAAGTGACAGGTCAAGTGTTTCATCATCAAGCTTCAATGTTGGAATGCCTTCATCATACATTGTAAGTTCAATTGTGGTAGGAGTACCATACCATGTGTCATCTGCTTCAACAACAGCTCCACTTTCCTCAATTGGATTTCCAATTACCCAGTTAACAGTTGACGAAATAAGTTTGGAGTTGTTGCCAGAGTAAAGCTCAGTTGCCCACATATTGTCACCGCCAAGTCCATCATCAGTGGTTATTGAGGCTACTCTCCCAAGTCCGTATCTCCATGTGGTAAGTATTGGTTTACCTGTACTTGTTATGATAAGCCTGTCAGCTCCGGCTTTTGGTGTAACGTCATTGTAACCAGTGACACTGCCTTCAATCTCAATGTTCTTTGTGATGAAATGCTTGGAGTTAAGTTCTATCAGGGGGAAATCACCCGAATCAGTTTCTTCCTCAAAGTCCGGTTCATCCTCATCAGCAGTTCCAAAATCAATGTCTACAGTATAGGTATCTTCAACAAAATAATATCCATCAGTTTGGCCAATTGAATAGATAAATGATTCTGCATAATAATCACCGTTACTATCTTTCTGGTTGTTTGTATCTATTGAATAATCATGTATAAATATGAAATCTATACCATTATCATGCATTCTGGATGCTATTTCGACGCTGTCACTATAAACTTCAGAATTGACTCCAATTCCTCCGTCCGAGATAATAATAACCAGGGATTGTCCACCTTTTTGGTTTAGTTCCTCTTCTGCATATGACAATGCTTTTTCTATATGTGAATCTTCTGTATATGGTGGTTCTAAATGTGAAACTATGTCCATTAGGTCTTCTCTGTCATTTTCATTAGATAGTACAATAAATCCATCTGATACTTCTTGTGCACTATCAGTAAATGTAATAACGGATAGGTCTGAATCACGAAGATCTTCATTATCAATAATACTGTTTGCCATGGACAATATTTCATCAATCTCACTGGTTTCTAAGTATGATTTTGATTTGTTAAACGCCACATCTTGTGCTGCAAGACTACTTGATAGATCGAGAACAAGCACAATACTTCTTCCGCCAGTCCAGTCAGTTGGCTCAGAGCGAATAGGAAGTATTTCTTCAAAGGATGAATTGAGATAGTCGCCGAAGTTATAGGAACTGTCACCGCCAACAACAACAATTCCTTTTCCATCGTTGAGGAAACTTTTCAGTTCTTCTACTTCGCTCTCACTGAAAGTGTTTGCATGAGTATTATCGACAACTATTGCCTTGCGACTGTCAATGTTTGCAAGTTCTCCGGTTCTTGAAACATCGTAGAGATTAAGCAATATATCTGCAAGCGGGGAATTAACATCAAGTCCAATTGTCCTTATCTTTGGTTTTGGGATCGCATAGATCGCTTTGTAGAATTCATTATTTATTGGGTCATAATCAAAGCTTGAGGGTATAATTTCAGTTCTCAGGGTGTGTGCTCCCAGAGTTCTGAATGTGACCTGTGTAATTGGTATTGTTTTTGTACGTTCTGTCTGGGTAATGGTACGACTGCTTATTAGTGTGTCATCGCTGTATAGTTCATAAGTGTACCTGATTTCCTGTTCCAGTGCCTGTGTGACAATGATGTTGAACTGGTTCTCGTTGTTACGTACAACGGTCTTGTCACCTTCAATTTCAACACTGATGTCGTTGTACTCCACTTCCGGCTGTACATAGTATACAGTGGTTCCCATTTCCTGTGCAAATTGCAGTGCTGTTTCCACATCTTCTCCCGTATTGCTGTTACCGTCAGAAACCAGCACAATCTGGTTATCTCCTGTGGAATATTGCACAATGGCATCACCAAGTGCAGTGCTGTCTCCGGTAAGACGTACAAGTGATGTCGGTGTTTTTGCAGTAAGAGCTTCATAAAGTTCAGTTGCTGATTCGTTTGAGAATATCTCCATACTATCTGTTTCATCGGAGATTATCACAATATTCGGATTGTCGTCTGAAGTGACACTTGCGACTAATATGAAAGGTGATGCCAGGGCAGTAATAAGCAAAATGGCAACAATGATACGTGATATAATAAGTCCTTTTTTAGTTCCCTTTTTCAGAAGATAAAGTCCTGCAATAAGAACTGGCAATATAAGCCAGAATATTCCCGGATTTTCAAAACTTACCATCAGAGCTCACCTCTCTTTCTTATTACAAGAAGCTCCAGTATAACTAATGCAAAAACAATGATTATCATATAAGTATCAAGGTAATTCTTTGCTGTATACGAGCTTTCACGTACAATTCCAGGTTCATCGTCAGCCTGTGAGCGTTCAATAACATCATCGCCTTCAAGCGTTGTGTCAGATTCCTTATCAGTGTATAAGTTTACAGCAATCTCTTTTCCGGCTACCTGGTAAACACCCACTTCGTCATAAAGTACACGGCTTACAGTATCCGTAGTGCTTGGAGTTTGAATTTCCTGTTCCTTTGCCAGCGCTGAAACAGTTCCTGTCTTGAGATTATAGTCCTGTACACTTCCGGTTCCTCCAAGCCATCCGGCAAGCTTTGACCAGAATACAGGATATTCAGGCAGGTTGTGGAAGTTATTCCATGCATCTTCACCTGCAATGTCATTTATTCCAAGATAAACTGAAGTCCCGTCACCAACAGGTCCGTATACCAGCATGGGTACGTCATCTTCAGTGGCAACAAGGGTTGTTGATTCAATCCTTTCCGTAACATTAAGGTATTTGTACATTGCCACTTCGTCATACTTTATGTTCTCACTGAGTCTTGTATCCTGGACAACTTCAAGTGTCACTCCGCCATCTGTATCTTCTACGGATTCAGGCATTACAGGAAGAAGCTCCACAAGTTCTGTTTTTGCATTTTCAGATGACAATGCTTCACTTGCAATGAATACGACTTTTCCTCCTGCGTTGAGATAAGTGCTTAGAAGTGATATCTCATTGCTTGCAAGTGCTCTTTCTTTATTCGCAATCACAATGATGCTGTAATCTGAAAGGTCACCAGGCACGCCTTCAAGTTCTTTAACAGTAATTGTTGGTATAAGTGAAAGTGCTATTTTTGAGGGCAGGTCATCTACATCTGTCACAAAGAGCAGTTGCCTGTCTGAAATTTTAGGAATTGAAATATAAGCAGTATTGTCTGCCGCCAGGCTGTCATCATCAAGAATTCTTACTTCCGTTATGCCGGTTCCAAGGTTTGTAAGGCGAAGCTGCTTTGTTGACCTTGCAGGTATTGCAAGAGAGGTTGAACTTGTCTTTCCACTGTCAAGATTCTCAATCTCAACATCAATAGTCTGCCTGCTGTTCTGGTAGTTCTTGATAACTCCGTTATAATTGTACTTACCATCTTCAACTTCAATTGTTCCCTGGATAATTCCAATGTTGTCGGCTTCCCTGCCGACAAGGAGGAACTGCACATTAAGTCCGTAGGACTCAGCAAGTTTCATGGAATTTACCGGGTCATCACCGTTCCAGCTTGCAAAATCAGAAACAACAACAATGTTTCCTCCCTGGTCTGAAAGTATTCTCATGGCTGCTGAAATGGCACTTGACATGTAAGCAACAGTTGCCTGTGCCTGCATTGATTCAAGTGCATCATAGGTTGCCTGGGCATTAGCTTCTTCAATAATTGTTACCGGTGTGCTTTCTGCAAGAATGACTGTGTTTGTTTTACTGACATAATCCTCTGCTTTTGATATCGCATCACTGAACCTGTTGTCTGTCTGCATACTTGCAGAACCGTCAATGATAAGCACCGTATGATCTCCGCTAAGTGCTTCCTGACTTTCAAAGTAAGGCGAAGCAGCTGCAAGTGCAAGGAGTATTAGCACAAATAGCTGGATAAAGAATAGCGGGTCCTTTACAAGTTTGGAAATGGACGTGTAGAATCGTTTTTTCTCTTCCTTTATATCCATGAGGAACATCAGGGAAGGAATCTGTACCTGAAGTGGTTTCGGCCTTAGAAGGTACAATATTATAAGTGGAATAACACTCGCAAGAGCAGCCAGTGCCACTGGATTATCGAAAGGCATTACCATTTCCTCCGGCTGATTGTGTGGAAGAAAGCATCGAAAATGGGAATGTCAGTGGTGAATGTGTAGAATTCCGCACCAACCCTGCTGCATGTATCACCGATGTGGTTGATGTGGTCTGTGAGCTTTTTCTGGTATTCGCTCTTTAAATCCTCGCTGATATATGTGTCAAGCTTAACACCGGATTCAAGGTCAATAAGCCTGCTGTGCCCGTGAATTTCAAGAGAACTTTCTGTCCTGTCAAGCACCTGTACAAGTATAAGGTCATGATCGGAAAAGCGGTAGATTGCGGATTCTATATCTTTAGGATCCTGCATGAAATCGGAGATAAGGATAACAAGTGATCGGGAGTGTATGGCTTTTCCGTACTGTATAGTACATTCATTGATGTCTGTTTTACCACCAATTGGAACCGTTTCAAGTCTCTCGATGGTTTTGAGCAAATATTTTCTTCCTCTTCTGGGTTTTGAGAACTCGACATTCTCTGCAAAGGTGGATATGGCAAACTTATCATTGTCCTTGGTTACAAGATAGGCAAAGCCAGCGGCAAGCATGGTGGCATATTCGAACTTACTGATTTCCTCTCCGCCGGTATAGTCCATACTTTTACTGGAATCCAGCAGAATGTGGGTGGTCAGGGATTTATCTTCCTCGAACTGCCTGATATAGAGTTTCTCAGACCTCGCATATGCTTTCCAGTCAATGGACTTTATTTCATCTCCCCGGTTATACTCACGGTAGCCGATGGTGTCCAGTCCTCTTCCACTATGGATGGAACGTCTGCTACCAGCATATGCAGTTGATATTCTTTTCCTTACCATGAAGGTAAAGCGGTCAAGCTGCCTGAAGAACTCAACATCAATATTATGTCTCTTGTCGCTCATTGCAAGTGCCCTTGTAAGTTAACGGCAAACAGCCTTACTTTATCTTCTCAAGTATGCTCTTGATAACCTGGTCAGTGGTCACGCCTCTTCTTTCAGCTTCGAAAGTGAGCACGACCCTGTGTCTGAGTACAGGATACGCCATGGCATCGATATCCTCGGCACTGACGTAATTACGTCCTTTGATAAGTGCCCTTGCCTTCGCTGCCAGGATAATACCAATGGATGCCCTTGGGGATGCACCGTATTCTATAAACTCACTGCTGATACGTGTTGACATGACAATTTTGATAGCCCTGTTCCTGATATCATCTGCAACCGGAACGTCCCTTGTGAGTTTCTGAAGGTCAAGCAGTGTGTTCTTGTTAACAACCTTGTTGACACTTGGAGAAATTGATTTTGTATAGCGGTTTACTATCTCTATCTCATCTTCGTAGCTTGGATAATCTACAAGGATCTTGAGCAGGAACCTGTCAAGCTGGGCTTCTGGAAGCGGGAAAGTTCCTTCCATTTCTATGGGGTTCTGGGTTGCCAGTATGAAAAAAGGCTGCTCAAGGATGTACGTGTCATTTCCAACAGTTATCTGCTTTTCCTGCATGGCTTCAAGTAAAGATGACTGTGTCTTGGGTGAAGCACGGTTTATTTCATCAGCAAGCACGATGTTTGCAAAAATAGGTCCGTATTCGAACTTAAATTCCTTGTGTCCGTCATTTTCTTCAATTATCTGGGTTCCTGTGATATCCGCAGGCATAAGGTCAGGTGTACACTGTATCCTGCTGAAGTTCAGGTCCATTGATTTTGATATGGTGGAAATTGTAAGTGTTTTTCCAAGACCCGGATTACTTTCCACAAGTGCATGCCCGTTACAAAGTATTGCGATTACTATCTGTTCTACCGTTTCTGCCTGGCCTACAACTACCTTTCCAATTTCATTGAAAAGGGTCACGAACATATCACCAGCCATTTTATATGTTTGTGACAGGTCCCTTGAGTTCATCTCACTAGCCATTGTTATCTCCTTTATCTTTGTCCTGTGAATTAAGATGTATTAATAGAATTTTGTAAATTGTAAAATTATGATTGTTTTAAATTTTAATATGAATATTAAATGTTTAATCAGCCTCAGCCAGCGCTTCAAAGTATTCCCTGATGATAGTCTCGTAGCCATCAGGCAGTTCCTCATCATATGTCTGGGATGAAATTATACTTCTCTCGTAAGGTGATGACTGGTCAAAATCAGTATCAGATTCTTCAGATTCATTTCCTTCTGAAAAACCCACGCCTGATCCGGCAGGTAGTGTGAGGTCAACTTCTTTCCCATCTTCAATGATTATTGCAGTGTCTCCTGTGAGATTCTCTGTAAGTGAATTACTGTCTTCATCACTTCCTTCGTCATCGAAAACAAAAATATCGTCTCCGGATGAGGTATCGTCACCGTTACCTATTCCAGGAATGCTGTCTACTACATCCCCAAGCTCACTCTGATCAAAAAGATTGGTGCGTACATCATGGTCTACTACATATACCGTTGTTGTACTGGAAACCAGGATAAGCACAACTCCAATTACCAGTTTACCTTTTATGAGAAGGGCTGATGAAGCAATAACTGCAATCTTTGATGATACCGAACTTAGAAGGTCTGCAACAATGAGGTTTCCCTCATTGGCATTATCATATGCTGTTCTCAGTTTTTCATGCAGTTCCGGGTTCTTTTTCTCAATAAGTGGAATTGCTTTTGTCTTATCATCTCTAAGATGACGAATCACTGTTATAATTAGTGAAAAGAAAGCTGCTACAAAAGATAATGCAAGAGTCTCAAATGCAATACTGATTCCCAGGATATCATAAAAAGTTCCTGCACGGACTTCAAAACTACTGAGATACGGGAAAACCTGATCCATGCGGAAATAGAATAACAATAAATACAGAATTATTGCAGTTCCGAAAAAATCCAGAATTTTGTATAGCCGGCGATATTTTTTGAGTGCAGCTTCCTGTTTTTTAACAAAACTCCTGACGTCCGTATCCATAATTGCACCGCTTTTTTCTGTAAGGTAAATTTTAGTTTTCTGTATATATCAGTTGGATTTACAACCGGAATCTAATTCCGGGTAAGAACCAAGCATTTTTAGCATCCCTACGCTCGACTCTATGTTATATATTGCATCTTTTATAATATCATCGCTTATTTTTCCCTCGAAGTCAATGTAGAAAACATAGTCTCCCAGTACTTTCTTTGATGGTCTTGACTCTATCCTTGTGAGATTGATATTACGTCCTGCAAATTCTCCCAGTATGGAATAAAGCGCACCCGGACGGTCGCGGTCAAGATAAACTATTATTGATGTTTTGTAAGGAATATCCGAATCCACAAGTCTCAGGGATTTGACTAAATCTTCTGCGGTCTCAGATCTTGCAATAACAACAAAACGTGTATGATTGTGTTTCCTGTCCTGAATATCAGGCATCAGAATATCCAGTTTATATACATCTGCTGTTTCCGGGGAGGCTATTGCAGCCATTTCCTCAAATTCCATAGCAAGTTTTGCAGCATGGGACGTGCTTCCTGTGGTTCTCAGCTCTGCAAGCGGGAATGTCTTTTTCACAAAGTTGCGGCACTGTCCAAGAGCCTGCGGATGTGAAAGTATAACTTTGATATCTTCTTTTCTGCCATTTGAAAGAAGACAGTGTTCTATCGTAACAATGGCCTCACCGATGATGGTTACATCCTTTTCAAGAAGCAGGTCAAGGGTAACACCAACTGATCCTTCAATTGAATTTTCAAGTGGCACTACACCAATGTCACATTCTTCATTTTCCAGCAGGGAAAAAACATCCTGAATATCCGAGCAATGCTCAAGATTATTATCTTCTCCCGGTACGTTTTCTGCAATCCACTGCTTTGCAGCTTTTTCTGAATATGAGCCTTTAAGCCCGAGTACTCCAATTCTCATTCTGTTCCTCAATGACCCTAATCTAAGAAAATCTTTTCATCATTCTTGTTCAAGGGCTTTAAATATTTTCTTCTCAAGGTCTTCATGCCTGTTGTCCAGAAGAGTTATGTCCTTCTCAGCAGTAACAAGCTTTTCTATATATTCATCATCTTTGTCATCTGGCATGGATGTTATATCCGGAAGGTCTTTAAGATCCTGTATTTCAGGGTTGATGTCTTCTTCAATTTTAGCAAGCATGCCGATCTGTTCTTTTAACTCTGCCCTTTTATCCTCATCAGGGATTTCTTTTATCTTATCTTCCATATCCTTTCTGCGGGCAGGCAGCTTATCTGCTATAGTATAAATCCTGTCAAGCATCTGGGCCATTATAGCTTTGTCAAAGATGATATCTTCAGTATGGATCTCAGGTTCTTTCTCTTTCGTGATTTTTCCTGTATCTTCTTTTGGTGGCATGCACACGTAGTCTTCACTGAACACTCTCTGGTTCATATATGTAGGCGAAACTATCTCTATGTCAGAGTTATGCAGCTTATCAATTACATTCTTCTTAAAATCCGATCTTGCAGTGATTATCCTGTCAATATCCTTCAGAAGACCCCCGACTTTGTAGCTTATTGAGAAGTCGCCCAGTTTCTCTACATGCACAAAAGGATTTTCAAGTCCTGTAGTTTCAGCAGCCTGAAGAAGACTTTTTTCAATATCCTTTCTTGGTATATTGTATCCCAGTGAAACACCTGTAGTAATAATAGTACCTGATGACCTTATGGTTTTCAGGGGTTTTGATACAAGTGTCAGGTTAGGGATTGTAATCAGATCACGGTCAATAGACTGGACCTGAGTATGCAGGAAGTAAATCTCTGTAACCCTGCCAAAGGTTCCGTCGGTTTTGATGAAATCTCCTACCCTGAACGGATTAATCAGGCGGAGCATAATACCTGCCATTGCATTTGCCACAAAAGTCGTGGAAGAGAAAGTGATTATGGCACCGATGACAATACTCACAAAAGTCAGGACAAGGTTCTTGTCTTCAACGTTAATTGGCAATGTAAATATGGTGAGTAAAAGTCCGATTGCCAGTATTGATATGTAGATAATTTGCTGAATTATCCTTTCCCTGGAAAAGAGGTTCTTTTTGTGGAACAGATAATTAAAGATGAGTATTAGTGAGAGGGTTACCAGTAATGATATTATTCCCGGGATTAATTGATTTATGTCCACGTTTCCCCTCTTTTATTCTCTTTGATCTTAGTTAAGCAAACTCTCTTTGTTTTGCCCAGTGTTGATAATTTTGATAATCGCCTTAATTATCATCAATTCATCCTATATATAATGTAGATTGTATAATGTAAATTTCCCCGGTGTCGCCAGTTAATACATTTCTTTATCGGTTTTTTCATCCCATTCTTTGAGAAGTTCGAGACATTCTTTCCTGTCAATGTTGATGATTTCCAGCGTACTCTTGTCGGCATCTCCTCTGATAAATTTGTAGAAAAGGCTGTCATCAAACCCTATTGCTGCAACATCTTCTTTGTTAGTTCCAAAATACACTTTTGTTATTCGTGCCCAGTAGATTGCTGCAAGACACATGGGACATGGCTGTGAACTTGTATAAATCTCACAGTCAGAAAGGTCAAATTTGTCCAGGACCTCGGATGCCTGACGAATTGCCAGGACTTCAGCATGAGCTGTGGGGTCATTGGTAACTAATACCCTGTTGTGTGCTCTGGATATTATTTTTCCGTCCTTGACTATAATTGCCCCGAAAGGTCCTCCATGATTGTGTTCCATTCCCTCCCTTGCTTCATCTATTGCAATCTGCATGAATTTTTCCATGAAACAGTATGACTATTTATTGGTTTTAAATGAAGTGGTAGATTCAACCGGTAAATTCGATGTTTTGAGATTTTTTTGTGAATTATATTTAAAATAAAACTTTATAAGGCATTTATTATGTCAGAAAATAAGTATTATAGCTTCATCATCATTTCAAAACTTTATCTTCTTTTAATCTGAAATTAAAGCTTTATTTCGTCTTTTCTATGGTAAGTATGTTTATATTTGCATTTGAGAATCTGGGAATTGTAAGATCGCATGTTAATGTACCAACAACCAACCACCATCATCACCAACCACCAACAATGTACCACCATACATGTCGTACACCATCAATAACATGTGATCTTTCTACCAATCACAAAATCACAATTTCATATCGTATACCACCAAACAACACTGAATAACAAATCTGAAAAACAATATCTGAAAAATCAGAAAAAGAGAATAAGAACAAAAACAGAGGAATATCAGAATTATAAGGAGGATTGGATAAATGAAAAGACATACTCTTAATTATATAGTGGATATGCCACTATTATTACAGTCAGTCGTAGTAAGCGTAACAGGAGTTGTCCTGATGTATGGAAGCCATGGAACCAGTTTCCTTGGATTTGACAGCAGGGAACTTCTTCATATACATGAACAGATAGGGATACTGATGGTTGCATTTTCAGTAATACATCTGGTATTACACTGGAAATGGATGGCTTGCACAACAAAGAACTTGCTGACCGGTAAGAGCAGCCTTTCTGCAAAGTGTGAAACCGCACAAGCAGTTCCGGTTGAAGACTAATTTATTAATTACAGGTATCTGGGATTTTCCCACTTATCTATAAGTTATTTCTATACTTATTTCTATTTTTCTGCTCTCCATAGTTCCCATAATTCCTATAATTCCTGTATATTTCAGATATTCCTGACCTTTTTTTCCGGCTTATCGTAAAGCTATTTATTCCTTCGCGTATTTCCCTGTTATATTATACTAAAGGTGAAATGATGCAGCTAAAAGTTCAACCTATTGATATTAAGGTCGGCAAATACAAGGTAGTACTCAATACCATTGATGCCAAGGAAATGGGAGTAAATGAAGGTGACAGGGTAAGAATCAGGGATCACAGAGTCCTGACAGCTATTGTTGATTTCACAGAGGATATGATAGCTCCCGGAATGATAGGGCTGTATCATGAAGTTCATGAACAACTTCAGAAAGAGTGGACAGAAACAGTTGAAGTTGAACCAGCAGAAAAACCAAAATCCGCACGCATAATCAGAAAGGTTATGGATGGCCAGAGGCTGGAAAGAGATGAGATTTATGAGCTAGTCAAGGATATTGTTGAAGAGAACCTGAATGATATTGAACTGGCTGCTTTCCTTACTGCTACCTACATTAAAGATATGAGTGAGGATGAGACCGAATGGCTTACCAGGGCAATGATTGATACGGGTGAACGCATAGAGTTTGCCACAACTCCTATCATGGACAAACACTCCATTGGTGGAGTTCCCGGAAACAAAATCTCTCTTTTGATTGTTCCTATTGTTGCAGCTAACGGCTTGCTTATCCCTAAAACAAGTTCCCGTGCAATTACAGGTGCAGGCGGAACAGCGGATCTCATGGAAATTCTTGCTCCCGTAGAGTTCACAGCCCAGCAGATCAAGGAAATGACCGAGAAAGTCGGTGGTGTAATCGTATGGGGCGGTGCAACTAATATCGCACCTGCTGATGACAAACTTATCAGGATAGAGTATCCGCTTTCAATTGACCCGCACTGCCAGCTTCTGGCTTCAATAATGGCTAAAAAAGGTGCAGTCGGAGCACAGAAAGTTGTTATGGATATTCCTACCGGAGCAGGTACTAAGATTCCTGATGTGAAAACCGGAAGGAAACTTGCAAGGGACCTTATCAACCTTGGAGACCGCCTTGGTATGGATGTTGATTGTGCGCTGACATACGGAGCTTCTCCTGTTGGAAGAACAGTTGGTCCTGCTCTTGAGGTTATTGAAGCATTGCAGGTTCTTGAAACAATGGAAGGTCCGAACAGTCTTATTGAAAAGAGTGCAGTTCTTGCAGGTATGCTCCTTGAGATGGGAGGGGTTGCTGCAAAAGGACAGGGTCATGACCTTGCAATAGAAACCCTGAAAAACGGCAAAGCATTTGCAAAGCTGAAAGAGATCATTGAGATACAGGGCGGAGACCCCAGTGTAACTTACAGGGATATCAAAGTAGGTCAGTATACCGCAGAACTGAAGGCTCCTACAAATGGATATGTACTTGAGTTCCATAACAAGCGCATTGTTCAGATTGCAAGGCTTGCAGGCGCCCCAAATGATAAGGGTGCAGGTGTAAGGATTCACAAGAAGCGTGGTGAGGCAGTTGAAGCTGGTCAGCCAGTACTTACAATCTATGCTGAAAAAGAAGACAAGCTGGCAGATGCAATTAAAAATGCAAGGGAAGACCTTCCGATTGTTGTAGAAGGTATGCTTCTTGAGAAAGTTGCTGATGTAACAGAACTCTGAAAACGATCAACATGCCTGAAAAAATAGTAATATTAAGACTTGGCCACCGTCCGCAGCGTGACAAGAGGATAACCACTCATGTTGGCCTGACAGCACGTGCCTTCGGTGCCGAAGGTATGCTCCTTGCATCGGATGATAAAAAGCTTTCAGAAAACATTGCTGATGTTTCCAACCGTTTTGGCGGTGATTTCTATGTTAATAATGATGTGAGCTGGAAAGCTGAGATCAAAAAATGGAAAGAAGACGGCGGCAAGGTTTGTCACCTGTCAATGTATGGGATTAACCTCCCGGATGCGGTTCCTGAGATAAAGGACTGTGAAAAGCTTATGATAGTTGTTGGTGCTGAAAAAGTCCCGTTTGAGATCTATGAGATGGCCGACTGGAATGTTGCAGTTGGAAACCAGCCTCATTCAGAAGTTGCCGCAGTAGCCGTTACCCTTGATCGCATAGCGGGAACCGATCCACTGAGGGCAGAATTTGAAGGCGGGGAATTGACAATAGTTCCTGAGAAATGTGGTAAAAAAGTAATTGACAGGAGAGAATAACGATTTCTCTTCAATCTCTTTTTACAGAAGGACCTTTGTAAATCCTTCTTCTTTCATAATTACCGTATCCCCGGTGTTTCGGATCTTCTCTTCTCTTTACATGCTGCTCGAAGAGTTCATCCAGTTCATCTTCATCAATTTCATCAGTATTTCTGTCTTTTTCTTCAGACATATTATCACAGAGATTAAATCGTCTTTATCAGCGGGTCATGCTCTATAAATTCCACATCAATTCCAAGTCTTTCTGCAAGCAACGGGCAGAGATCCTGCATTCCTGGGTTTTCGGTGGCGTAGTGTGTTGCGTCCACAAGCAGCATGTCACTATAAGAACGCATTATGTCATGCTTTAATTCAGATGACACATAGGCATCGGCACCAAAACTTCTTGCAGTTTCAATGTACTCAGAACGGAAGCCACCTCCTCCAAATACCATTACTTTTTTTATCTCATCAATGTTTCCTGCAAACATTACATGGGTTCCAAGGCTTTTGGAAACATGGTTGACAAAAGTATCCACAGAACATGGAGCAATGCTGCCTATGCGGCCGATGGGGATTTCCTGTATATCAGAAAGTCCAAGCCTCTTTGCCAGTGCATCGTTGATTCCGCCTTTAGCCTTATCGTAATTTGTATGCATTGAGTACATTGAAATCCCGTTATCAAGTGCAATTTTCAGGCTGTCTGCCAGTTTTTTATTGATGCAGTTCACTGCATGGAATATCAATGTGTGGTGTGTGACAAGTAAATCAGCCCCTATCATAGCTGCCCTGTTAAGTATATATTCTGTAGGATCAAGTGCGACAGCTATCTTTTTAATGTCGTTCTGCATGTCAAGGTTCAGACCTATCCTGCCGACATCAAAGTCTTCCGCCAGTTCAGGAGGGGCGATATCCTCCAGTACACTGATAACATCTTTTAGTTGCATAGAAAAAGAATAAATTCAAACTGATTTTAAGCTGTCGGAAAAAGCTTTGCAAATTTTGCACAATACTATAAGTTCACTATTATTTTTTGTATGTAAATACAATCGAAGCATTCAAATAGATGCACAGTATAATTATAAATAAATCTTATATATAGACTAACTAGTGGTTATTCGAGGATAGTTCATGAGGATAAAGACAGGCATAGAAGGTTTTGATGATCTGGTGCAGGGCGGTCTGCTCTCTGATCGTGTGTATCTGGTGAGTGGTCCACCAGGCAGTGGAAAAACAACTTTTTGCGTGCAATATCTGGCGCACGGTGCGGCTCTTGGCGAAACCGGACTTTATGTAACCTTACTTGAAAGTCCGCAGAACATTATCGATGATATGTCCAACTACTCCATGAATGTGCTCACCCTTATCAAGATGAAAAAGCTGCTCTTTGCAGATCTTGGTCCGAGGATGGAATATGGTTTTATGGATGAGATGAGTGAGTACATAACTCCTGACTATGAAGTTTCAACATCAGCAGGCGAGCATGAGGCTCCTTCACCTGCAATGGTATTCAGGGAAATCGCAGCCTATGTATCAGAGTATGATGTAAAGAGACTGGTCATAGATTCCGTTTCTGCAATCAGGTTCACCACAAGGGATCTCTCCTTGCAGGAAAAGGAAATGAGCCGTTTTATAAGGAATCTTAAGAAACTCGGCTGCACGACCATACTCATATCCGAGATGACCGATCCAAGTGCTTACTCTACTGAGCAGTTCGCTGCACATGGTGTAATATTCATGCACAATTTCCTTTATGATAAAACAATGACCCGTGCAATGCAAATTATCAAAATGCGTGGTACAAAGCATGATTGTAACATGCGTGCGGTTAATTTCGGTGATAAGGGTCTTGCTATAAGTGGCCTTCTTGAATGATGGTGTATCCAAATGGTAAGATTTTTCTCCAAAAAGGAAGAAAAAACCCAGCTTACTGATGCTGAGGTTGCTGAACTTACAAAAAGTGCCTATGATCTGGGCTATGAAGTAGGTTACCACAAGCATTCAGAACTGGGATGGGTTAGTGAACGCTATTCCATGCTGGAAGATCTTGCCAAAACAGCCGGATTTGCCACACTGGTAAAGGAACGTTACACCACGGGCAAATCAGAAGGCATCAAAGCCAAAGAAAGAGACATGCATGCAGGTCTCTCTAAAAAAGAGGCTGAAAAAGAGCGTCAAGATTCGAAAGTAGTATATGATATAAGTATATCTAGTAATACTAATGGTCGTATTAATTCCGGGTATGGAAGTTCCGTGGTAACTGATAAATCTATTGCAGGAATGATACTACGACCTTCGCTTATGAATATGCCTGAGTCTACTTCAAGAACCAAGGTCATTGACAGGCCTTCTCAGCTCAGGGGTTTTAAGCCCTTATATCCAAAAATATAGTACTAAAAACGATAGGTCCGGGATTTCTATGATTCGTAAAATGTTTTTTTGTCTGATGTTTATTGCTCTATTAAGCTTACCTGCAATGGCATATACGCTTGATGACATTGAATGGAGCGATAGCGCTGCAAAGAGTGGCACTCTGAAATGGGGTGGAACTCTTACTCTGGACGATTACACAATAAAAGTTGAAGACTTTAATGAGGACAAATACGTAAGTATAGGCATATACCGTGACGGTGTTCTTGAAAAGAAATCCCCTGCACGTGCCGGAGAAAGCTTTGAATACAGGGACGGCGAAAATGGTGATGACCTTCGTATTCTAGTTAAAACAGTCACTCTTAATCTCGACGAATGGACAGGAAATATGGATGATCCAACTGCTGCAATCGAAGTTTATGATCGAGGTATTCCTGAGATGGGTATAGTTATTGACACCGAATCTGATGAATATGATCCACGTACTGTAACATACCGTTCAATTATTGCAACTATTGATATAGACAATGAAGGCGACGCTGAAGCTGAGGATCTTACAGTAGAGATTGATACCGATGGTATGGAACTTATTGATGGTAAGACATCATATCACTTTACTTCAATAGCAGAAGATGAAGTGCTTGACCAGATAGAAATTGAACTTGAGATTCCTGAATATTGGGATGAAACTGATGTTGACATTACAGTAACTACAAAGTCAGAAGACATAAATGGTGAGATCCATGAAGATTCAGAAACCGAGACAATTACTATTCTGCCTGTTGTAGAACTTGTCGTCACAAAAACTGTAACTGAAGAAATATATATCGATGAAACTGCTCATGTTTCCGTGAGTATATGGAACAATGGAATATACTCCCTGAGCTCTGTGACACTAAACAATCCGCAGACAGGCGATCTCGAGGTTCAGGATAATGTTGAGACAGAAGTAAAACTGTCTTTAACTTCTAAAGAAACTGCAGGGAAAATACTGGAGTACACCTTAAAACCAACCAAGACAGGTACTTTTACTATCCCTGCTGCAACGGCTACTTTTACTGATCCGAATGGAAAAACTCACACTTTTAAATCAGATACTTCCAAATTAAAAATTGACGGACCTGATATAGTAATTACTAAAACAGTAAGTCCTGAATCAGTAAGTTCCGGTGATGAGGTTACAGTTAAGGTAACAGTGAAAAACCAGGGTACAAAGGATGCCAGTGTAACCACAACAGAAACAATGCCTGAGAACGCAACTTATGTAAGTGGCGATCTTAGTTTCCATGATGTTGCGACTCATGGAAAAAGCTACACTTATTCTTATATAGTAAGAGTTGAAGGAACAGAGGATATTAAAGTTCCTGAGACAACTGCAACATTCATTGATTTTGAAGAGTACAAAGGTGAAAGGGTTTCAAATATGCCTATTATAACAGTTGTTGACCCTTCAGAAGAAGTAACAACTGAAAGTTCGTCCTCGTCTTCATCATCAAGCTCATCAAGTGCTTCACAAAGTATTTCAGATGACAATACTGATGATTACATTTACGATGAAGAGGATGACAGGGTTGAACCGGGATTTGAAGCAAGCTTTATGATACTTGCAATGTTTGCAGTTTATTTCGTATCAAAACGCAAAGACAGGTAATGACTTTATGAGACAGCAAATCTTCCTTTTCATAGGACTGACTGTGCTGTTATCACACCTCTGTATTGTTGCAAGTGCACAGTCGGATGATGTTGAATGGCTGGATGCGGAGGAGTACACTCTTTATTGGGGCGATGAGGTCAACCACAGCGGCTACCTTATAAAAGCTGAGGATTTCTCGCCTGCAAAACCTATTGATGTCGAAACTGATTATGTGATGCTTACCATCAACAGTGTCTATGGAGATTC
Source organism: Methanolobus tindarius DSM 2278 (assembly GCF_000504205.1). Classification (NCBI taxonomy): domain Archaea; kingdom Methanobacteriati; phylum Methanobacteriota; class Methanomicrobia; order Methanosarcinales; family Methanosarcinaceae; genus Methanolobus; species Methanolobus tindarius. The sequence continues at coordinate 2,808,120 of NZ_AZAJ01000001.1, forward strand.
ATGGGGAGCAATTTTAAGTAATAATACAGTTGGTCTTACAAATAATAGTGTTTTTGACGACAGATTAAATATCACTGCAATTGAAATAATTACAGGCAATGATATACCGGCACCGTACACTGTTTTAAGTGTTGCTGTCTCTAATTCAACCGGATCAATTCCAAAAATAGTTAAAAAAATTGATGCAACATTTGAATTTGATGAGAAGTTCAGTGATGAAATATACATGGGAGAAAGAGCTTATTATATCCTTGATATCACGCATATGGAGCCGGAACCGGTTGATTCAGTCACTATAAAAGCAGTGTTGCCCGATGGTCTTGTATTCGATCCCGATTCAGACGGTGTTTGGAATTACTCTTTTAACTCATATGGTACAAAGACGCTTCAATATTCTGTAAAAGCATTAAAACCGGGTACTTATGAGATTAACGGGACTTTAATAAATGCAGAGTTAAACGAAAGAGTATATTCCAAAGAAATGAATTCTTCCACTCTTGTGGTCCACGGTCCTGACATAAAAGTTAGTAAGACGCTTGATGCATATAGTGTCAATTTGAATGAAAATGTAAATATGACTGTTGATGTGGTTAACGAAGGTGACAGGGCAGCTTATATAAGTCTTACAGACCAGCTTCCGGTCGGGGGAAAAATAATTTCTGGCGTAATGGGTGGAAGTCTTGTATTACATCCGGACAGTACATTTTCAGTAGAATATACGGTGCAAATGGATAAAGGGGGAGAAATTATCATTCCTTCAGCTGTTGTCAAATTTGTAGATTCAAATGAATATTCAGGGACATCATATTCTAAAAAAATCCTCCTTGAGGTTATTGATCCTGATGTCGTTGTGGCAACAAGTGCCGGTAGTGGGGATATTGAGGATGATGTAGATTACACTGAGGAAACGGTTGTAACTGATGAAAGTTCCAATCAGACTCAGGAATCTCTCGAGCCAGAGGAGGATCATGGTAAACTGCAATTCCTGTATGATATTCTGGACAAAATTACGGAATTTTTGAGCAATACCAAAGACAAAATACTATGATGTCATTTTCTGGCATGAGAATATTTCTATAAGTTACTCTATATTTGCTTAAGAGGGTAGTTTACATGACAAAATCCAGACAGCATGGGAACAAATCCACCCTTATCCTGACACATGGGGATTCGGATGGAGTATGTTCCGGTGCTATTGCAAAAAGTGCTTATCCTGAAGGTGATGTTTATTTCACATCTCCTGTCGGTGTCTTAGATGACCTGAACCTTGCAGACGGTTATGAGAACGTTGTAATTTGCGATATTGCTGTTGATGAAAGGCATTGCACTGAGTTGTTTAAAAAGCTTCATGAGGTTGCATCAGTTTCTAATCTTACGTACATAGATCATCATCCTTTACCGGAAAAATGCATAAGTGCAGACTGGCTTCATCATGATCTTACTGTTTGTGCCTCGGAACTTACATATAAGGTCCTTCAGAAAAGGCTTAGCAGGGATATGCGCAGGGTGGCAATTTACGGTGCTATCGGGGACTATTATGATAACAGTCCTTCTGTGAAAGAGTGGCTGCGTGATTGGGACAAAAGAAGCCTGTTTTTCCAGGCCGGCACACTTATTCAGGCACTCATCTATTCAGGAAGGAACTATGATTTTAAGAGGAAGCTGGTTCTGCCGTTGTCCCATGATAAGATACCTACAGCTATACCGGGTGTATTAAAGTATGCAAAAGAAGGTGCTGACCTTGAGGAACAGCTCCGCATTCATGTGAAGCATGAAGTTAAAACTCTCCAGAACCTGGCTTATGTGGTTGACCCCAATGGTTATATGTCAAAATCTGCTATATATGCTGCTTCCTACGGACAGCGGGATGTGGGAATATCTGCCGAATTCCGCCATAAGAGGAATGTTTATGATATGAGTCTGCGTTCAAGGAATTCTGAGTCCGTGGACTTGAACCGTTTGCTTCGCAGAATAGCACCCTCATTCGGAGGAAGTGGCGGTGGACACGCATCTGCTGCAGGTGCACGAATTCCTAAGGAATCATTTGATGCTTTCCTTCGCGAGTTCGATAAGGCTATAGGTGTGCAGAAGAGCAGAGCTGCAAATTATGATGAAATTTAAAAACGGTTGTGTAAACGGCAGTATTAACGGCGGTATAAATGGCAAAGAAGACTGATGAAATAGAGGGCATAAATTTCGAGATTATTTTTTCAGGAAGATCCAATGTCGGTAAGTCTTCTATTATGAGGGAGCTTACAGGAAAGAATGTAAAAGTAGGCAAGCGTCCAGGTGTGACACTGAAACCCACTCATGTTAGATATTCTGATTTGCTTCTGACTGACCTGCCTGGGTTTGGTTTTATGAGCGGTGTTAAGGACCGCAAACAGGATATTGTGAAAGACCAGATAGTGCGTTATATCGAGAAAAATGCTGAAAGGATTAATGTTGCTGTACTTGTCATTGATGGCGCTTCATTTTTAGAAATAGTAAAACGCTGGGAAGAGCGTAACGAGCTTCCAATTGACATCGAGATGTTTGAACTTTTCCGGGAACTGGGTTTTGATATAATCCTGGCTGTAAATAAGGTTGACAAGATTAAAAGCAACGAGTTAGATGCGACACTGGACCAGATATGCGATAAACTCAACATGCTGCCTCCATGGAAACAATGGCTTGACACCGTTGCTCCGATAAGTGCAAAAAAAGGTGACATTAAAACTTTGAAATCACTTCTCAGGCAGAGGTTGCATTCTGAAAAGAGGGATGACCTGTTCAAGTATTTCTGAACATAAAACAAAATAAGTATCTTCCGAAGGCTTCGATAATCATAAAGCTATCATATCTGAGATAAATCATTTTCAAAAAGTATTCAGGAACTATTCTTTATTCATCTGACCCTGAAAGTGGCACCGATATCATTAGCTATCTTTTCACATTTATCGATGTCAATTCCTTCCTGACTAACAACGGTCATGCGGGTTTTGATTCCTGCTTTTACCGCTTCTTTTGCAAAATCAAGAACTGCCCTGTATGACCCTTCATATTCCGGCTTGCAAATTTTGTTGTATATGTCTTCGGACTCTGCGTTTAGGCTAACTGAAACAGCACCAAGGCCAGCTTCTTTTAACTCCGCTATAATATTCCTGCCGGGATTCATGAGTGCCGCATGGCCATTTGTGTCAAGCCTGACATGCATTCCTTTTTTGTTTAGCCATTCTGTTATATGGAGAACAGTATCAAAACGACAGGTTGGTTCGCCAAAACCTGTGAAGACAATTTCTTTGTAATTGCTAAGGTCATGTTTTTCAAGGTCTGATATTATTTCCTGTTCAGTTGGTTCCCTGGACAGGCGGAGATTGTAACCATAAACTCCGTCACACCCTTCTCTGATGCAGAATGTGCATTTTGCACTGCACTGGTTGGTTATGTTAAGATAGAGGTTTCCAAATGCTTCATAGCTGATGGTGCCTTCAAACAGAGGAATTGCGTTCTCTTTGTTTTCATCTTTCAACTAGTAACCTCCACTATTTTTTCCAGACCAGTTTCCATCTGTGATTATTTTGTAGTTGACAGGCGGGATTTTCTTCAGGAAATACATGAGAGCCGAGAGCCCGTTTTCAAGCATGACACTTTCTCTGAAGTACCAGTCACCTTCATAGAGATCCAGCTCTTCCAGTTTCTGTTCACTTATCTCGTAAATTTCTCCTTTAATAGGTGATACTGGCATTTGTGATATATCTTCGGGTTTGAGAACTCCCGGGAATGCTCCAAAGTCAAGCATCACGTAACTTTCAGTTGTCTGTGTTGTACACAAAAAACGTGAGCTATCAAGAAGAGCATGATTAGGGTCACCTTTTTTGAGAGTACCGTAAACAAAGATATTCATTAACTGAGTCCCACATTCAGTTTCATTAATGTCTTCTGGACAGGGTCAGGCAATTGACCGCACTGTATGGCTTTCATCTGTTCAGGTGTTATCATTTTAATGGCTGTGGTCATAAGCCTGTCAGAGAGCATGAGTTTGTCCATAAGTTTGCGTACATAGACTGCGGTTTTTATTTCAAGTCCCATCTGCTGTCTCCATCTTGTGTCATATTCCTGAAGCCTGCATTTGCCATTGAGGAATTCTGCGGCAGTCTCACCTGCAAGTTTTCCACCGACCATTGCAGTGGATATTCCTCCTCCGTTGGTTGCGATAATATGACCTGCGGCATCGCCAGCTATCAGTGTGTTGTGTGATGCAGTTACTTTCGGTGCTCCGCCTACGGGAACCAGTCCTGCAACAACTGAAGTTATGGATGCACCTTCAAGTTTTTTGCTTGCTATTGGGTGCTTGTACATGAAGCGTTCAAGATAATCCCTTGCACAGAGGTGTTCTTCAAAAAGAGCTTCCCTGATTCCTACACCTATGTTTGCGGTATCTCCTCCCTGTGAGATTATCCATGCATATCCGCCAGGAACGAAATCCTTGCCGAAATACATCTCAACGGCTTCTTTGTCAATGTCAACTCCACTGAGCTCATACTCAAAAGCAGTTCCTGTTCCCATGGGGTCAGGGTTACGGATCATGTTGGAAGCTTTTCCAACTATGGAATTTGGTCCGTCTGCACCGATTATGACTTTGCCTTCTACTTCAAATTCACCGAAAGCACCGTCCATGAAGAGTCTGGTTTCGTCCACTTCGGTTACATTTGTCCCAACAAGTAGTTCGGCTCCTGCTTTTGCAGCCTCTTTTGCAAGGTGTTTGTCAAAACGTCTCCTGTCAATTGCATCAGCGTCAACATCAAAACCTTTTGACAGGCCGTTTGGTGCTATGAAACGCTGGTATGAAGCAGTTGCATGTATGCAGTTTGATGGTATTTCTTCTAAGGTTACCGGGAGTTCTGCATTTGGAACCAGTTCCTGCAGAATGGGATAATGCGGAAGAAAACCTCCGCACTGCAGAGGAACTCCTATATCTTTTTTCTTTTCAATAAGGAGAACTGACATGTCGTTTTCTGCAGCGTACATTGCTGCGGTGGAACCGGCCGGACCAGCTCCGACCACGATTATATCATATGAATCTTCAGGTGTCATGGTTGTTTAAAGGATTTGTGGATTGTTTTTTGCAGTTTACACAGGTCTGTGGACCAAAAAGTGTATTTTATCCGTAACTTCTTTTATCCTTGACTCAATATGCTTATCAAAAACCACATTCTATTAGATATATCTAACTATTACTGGTAATTAGATAATTATTTATCAATATGTAAGAAAGCATAGAGTCATCTTTTATTTAGTATAAGTTAAATCAGGTTTCTTGAATGGTGAAAGATATGGTACGCGAACACAGGAACAATGTATGGGTAGTACGCACAGGTTATTGCGGTGTGCAGGAAAAGTCCTGCATAGAGAGGGATTTTATTTCTTTTGACCTGAACCTGCATATCATGGATCTGTTCGGTGATGAATTAATGGATATCAAGCACCGGTCACCAAAATACAAGAAATATATGCATTTTGGAGACAAATACCGGGAATTTGACCAGAAATTCAGGAAAGAGTTTGAGGATGCTATTAAGAATGTTGACTACTCAACAGAAAGACCTGAAATGATCAAAAAAATGAAGCGTCTAAATACTAAGCTCCAGAAGTTTGATGATGAGGTCAAGCAGTTCGATGCTACAATGCATGAGTTCGATGAATTTGAGCGTGTGGAGCAGATGAAGAAAGCTTTGCTTGCAAGGCTGAGCACTCCTCCAGTTGATTTGCTCGAGGTGTGGGCTAAGGATGTGCTGCATTTTGTTAATGATATAAGAATTTATGACCTGATTGCTATCCCTCTGATGTGCGAGAAGCAGGTAGCTATTGGCAGGGTACGTGATAATTACAAGTATCGTGAGGGTAAGGGTGTACTGAGCCACAGCAGAAAGGTTGACTGGCACGATACCAGAGTTCCTTTTGAGAATATGTTCCACGGTTTTGAAGAATTATTGGAGCTTCCTTCTTCAATTACTCTTCTTGATGATCCTGAAAGGGAGTTTGTTCTTGGTATTGTGGTGGATGATACTTTTTGATTATACCTTGTATTTCCTTTTTATATACTTTTTAGCTGCTCCTTTGTTTTGCTGGCAAAAGATTCTTAAAGGCCTATGAGTATAGCGTGCAGGTAATTCAATTCATGGATTTTATCTATAAATCTGACTATTAATCAAATAATTTATATTGAGTTGATCAATTTGGCAATTGAGAAAGGCGATTTCATAAAGATAAACTACACTGGTAAGTTCAATGAAGGACAGATCTTTGACACTACCGATGAACAGCTTGCAAAAGACAATGGTATCTACAACCCACGCGGTGTTTACGGCGGCGATGTTGTAATCGTTGGCTCCGGCCACACAATCAAAGGTCTTGATGAGGACTTTATTGGTAAGGAAGTAGGATACTCCGGTTCAATCACTATTGCTCCAGAGATGGCATTCGGTCCACACAACCCTGCTCTTGTTGAGACTGTTTCAGTTACAAAGATTAAGGAACAGCTTGGTGACCAGAGACCATACCCAGGAATGCCTATCGAGCTCAACGGCAAACGTGGTGTGATCTCACAGGTTATCGGCCGCAGAGTACGTGTAGACATGAACCATGCTCTTGCAGGTAAGGAAGTTGAGTACGAGTACACAATCGAAGAGAAGATCGAGGACAAGGTTGCTAAGGCACAGGGTCTGCTTTCACTCTACACCGGCATGCCGGAGATTGAGGTTGAGGTTACAGATGACCTTATCAGAATCTACACTCCAATCGAGCTTGGTTTCAACCAGAGATGGATTGTATCCAAGATGACCATCGCAAGTGAGCTCATTGACAAGCTTGGCATTGAAAGCCTTGAATTTGTCGAGAGACACCCATACGTCCCTGAGGCAGTTGAGGAAGCTCCTGAGGCAACCGAAGCTCCTGCAGAGGACGAAGAAGCTGAAATCGAAGAGGAATAATCTTCCTCTTAACTTCTTACTTTATATAACAATTAAAAAATCTCTTAAATATATCATTGACAATTACTGTCAATATCGATTTTGTATCAAAACGCTTATATGTCTGGTCGCTATTAAGATACCATCCGACATGCTGAGGTAGCCAAGTGGACTACGGCGCCGGTCTTGAAAACCGGTAGTGCTAACGCGCTGCGAGAGTTCGAATCTCTCCCTCAGCGTCGACATACTTTTTTTATTCGTTGTAAAACAATCAGCTTTATGAAATAGTTGAATCTTTGGATCAATTGTGATATTTTCTATTTCCAGACTTTAGTACAAATATTTATATTACTATTATGTATTTGTTATAAGTCATAACATACTTTTGTGGAATTGATATATGAGCATAATCGGTTTGTTGACAGGGCCCAGTATTTTTGACCATTCTTTTGATTCCTCAGTGCTGAGCTTTGAGGTTATAACTAAAATTCAGGGTGAAGACCTTGTAAATCGTATATGGGATTATTATCGGTGTGCAGGTCATAAAAAGATACGTTTTGAAGTACTAACTTCAAAGAAAGAAAGTCGATATATTTTCCACAAACCTGATTTTGAAGTAGATGATATTTATATAGTTCAAAAAGTCACTGTCTTTTCAAATAAGATTACAAAAAAACAAAAGTTTGATGCGTTAGAATTTGTATTTGAAGGTTTGGACTCGGAAAAATTACAAATAAAAGCTAATTTTATGGTTCTAACACCGTTATGGTTCTATTTGTGGATTGCAATATCTTTTCTCGTAATGATGTATTCCATTGATTTGTTCTATGGTTATTCACGTCTTATATTATTTTTGGGATCTATTTTTGTTTATCTATTGTTAGTATATCCTGCCCATTTGATAACCAGTCTGATAGTTTCTAATAAAAAAAAGATAATATTGACTCATCCAGAAACAATAAGATATAAAAATGACTTTCAAAAACTGATTCAACAATAAAATTAAGATGTGTTACTTTCCTATGAATTCTGATATTGTGATTACTGAATCACAATGAATTATTTATTTTATAGTATTTCTTGTTCTGTTTTTCCTCACTCTTCAAAACAATAATATCATCATAATGATACTCACTATATATTAAAATATAGATATATTAATATAGTAGAAAATAATACTATGAACTGTGGCAAGAACTGCCAGACGGCAAATGTCACAAAAAGACCATGCGGTGGTACGTTATGGGAATCATCCATATTTGGTGGTACGATATGGAAATTATCTGGAATCTCTCCGGTAGAAAAACGTAAGGAATTGGATTGCATGGAAATGCTGAAAGATGTCTTCCCTCTCCGTCTTGACATCAGCATTTCCTTCCTCCTCCGGAAAGAGTATGAGTGTTAAGGGAGTGGGGGTAAAGCTCTCTTTAACATTCATTCAGGAGTAGGGTGATGGGGGTTATTGTCATTTTTCTTTTCTATTTTAACCAATATTGAAAACTGTAGAAACTATAGAATGACAGCATTTACTAAGGAAGGTATGGAACGTCAACGTCCCGAATTGACGTCCCATATCGTACACTAAATTCCAAGTCTTTTAACCCCAAACTTCAGCTCATCTTCGATAACATCTTACTTATTTGTAAGCTAATGGAACTATATAGTTAAAATTAGTCCTTGTAATCCAGGTAGAAACATCTACTCAGTTAAGTTCTGACAGGAACAGTTGGTTGTATGGATATCACACAGCAATTCCTGTTGAATGTGTCCGTATTGATAGAGATTCCAATTACACTGGTACTTCTCTCAAGTATGTTGACTACAGGGCAAACAGGATTGCAAATTCAAAAATACAATTTCAGATTATGGTAAAAATAATGACATGTAGGATAGTCATTTTTTGGGGTTATTATGTACAAGATCCTACAGGCCGCAAAGACAACCGGAATTTTAATCCCGTAGTGGTACATGATAGCGTTTTTCTACTAATAGTTTCACACTATATTTACTATAGCATTATGTAATGTACAGTTCCATCGTTATTCTATATAGTCATCTCAAAAATCATCTCTTCCTGTGCTATTGTTCTACTAACTATCTTTTGTCTTACCATTCATTATACTGCCATTGCTGAACAGCTAATAATAAATGTTATATATTGTACAATCAATAATAATTGCAAGTGAATCTGAAGCATTATGTATCAGAATTCATTTGGGTGTTGGTAGGCATAATAAGATCCTGTTTTTTCAAGGCAATTAACTGTATAGCAATTTTAGGTTTAATGTTATCTTTGTTGATCAAAAAATGAGACAATTATCGGTGCAAACATGTATTTTAACATTTATTCAATTCCATTGTATGTATCATGTTTAATTGTCTGTGTGCTTCTTTACTACATAATCAAAGATTACAAGTCAACTCCGGGTTCAAAGTACATTGGAATGCTCCTGAGCTCAATTGCCTTTTACTCATTCTTTTATGCATTTGAAATATCTTCGGACACTCTGCCAACTCTGCTATTCTTCTATAAACTGGAATACTTAGGGGTAGCTTTCATACCACTGTTTTTCCTATTATTCATTATAGATTATAGTGGCAGAAAAAACTGGTTTCCAAAAAAATTGTTAGTATTTTTCGTATCAATATCAACTACAACTCTCCTGCTCGTCCTGACAACAGAATACCATACCCTGTATCACAAAGTCGATTATATACAATATGGCGGTCTGTTCCCTGTTCTTGGATATCAACCCGGAATATGGTACTGGGTACATTTTACCTATGCCAATTTTTGTATCATTCTGGGTTTAAGTATGCTTTTCAGTGTTCTTCAGGGCACTCTTCCTGTTTTTCGTAAGCAGATAATGATAGTTATAGTCGGTTCATTAATGCCGTTTGCAACTTTACTTATTCATCTGAGTGGTATGTCGCCATGGGGTATAGATCCAGCTCCATTCTCCCTGACATTAAGCGCCATTATAATTTTCATAGGATTTACACGTTATAAATTATTTAACCTGACACCTCTTGCACGAGGTCTTCTTTTTGAACATCTGCCTGATAGTGTTGTGGTTTTTGATAAAGAGCAGAGGATCGTAGACTATAACAATTCTGCAATGCAAAAAAGTAATATTGGACTAAAAGATGTAGGGATGCGTGTTTCAGAGTTATCTGAGCCCTGGTGCGGGATTCTGAATAGAAAACCGGATTCAAGTACCACAAGTATTATTGAAATCAATGAGACTATAAACGAGAAACTTTTCTGGTTAAATATCACTTTTCTTCCCATCCATGACAAAAGAGGAAATACAATGGGTCAGATGGTTATTATAAGTGACATAACACAACGTAAAATTGCAGAAGAGGAACTTCGGGCAGCAACTGAAAAAGCCAATTATCTGGCTGAAAAGGCAGAATCGGCAAGTACCGCAAAAAGTGCATTTCTGGCAAACATGAGTCATGAATTGCGTACACCTCTAAATTCAATAATTGGTTTTTCAGATATTCTTCTTGAGAACACATTTGGTCCTTTAAACCCTAAACAGACAAGGTATGTTGGTAATGTTTCCCGTAGTGGAAAACATCTGCTCTCTGTTATAAATGATATTCTTGATATTTCTAAGATAGAAGCCGGAAAAATGGAATTAACTATTGAAGCTATCTCAATAATGGATGCGATTGATGAAGTGGTAGGTTCCTGTTATTCTCTTGCTTCAAAAAAGAACATTGATCTCGTAAAGAATGTGGAGTCAAAATTGCAGAACATCAAAGTCGATAAGGTTAAACTGGAACAGATACTGTTCAACCTTGTCAGCAATGCTATAAAATTCTCAGATGAAGGTGGTGTCGTGAATCTTAATGTAAAGTCTGGAACATCAAAAGTTACTTTTGAGGTAACTGACAAAGGTCCGGGTATTTCCAATGAAGATCAGAATAAACTCTTCACAGTCTTTGGCCAACTGGATAATGCTCACAACAGGAAATACGAAGGAACAGGCCTTGGCCTTGCTATTGTGAAGAGGCTTGTGGAAATGCACAATGGAACCGTCTGGGTTGAAAGTGAACCTGGAAAAGGTTCTACTTTTGGTTTTGACCTCCCTGTTGAATAGAATGTAACCAGATTCCGAACTGGAAATCTGTCAAGTATAATATCAATGATAATAGTAATAATAGTGATAATACTAATAATAATAATTATAATCTGGTTAATAATGATAAAATTCAGTAATTGAATATATTATTTAAATACAGTATGAATCATATACCTGCTATTAACTTAAAAATGAAGACCTAAGGCCTTAACTTTGTTGACGCTTGATACCTAAAGATTCTTGATGCCTAAAAGATGAATGAATCGCTATTTCAGCTCAGGCGAAAATAGCAATAGATTCAAACCTTACGGTTCCTTTTTGTGTCCAGTAACCACAGTTTTCACAATACTGGATATTTTCATTTTCATTCAGTTTTGAATTACATTCAGGGCATGTTTCTAGCTTGTTCGGTTTTCCCATCATTTTTTATTCCCCTTTTTTAGCGAGTAGGCTTTACTAAGCCTTCATTCTATTTATAGGCAGTATCTAGGATATTATGTATTATACAATTAGATTATAAAGACTATATAGATTACATATCCTTTCTTTAAATACTCAATAATTGTTAAATCTCACAGGTGCACAGAAAAAAAGTGATGAAGAAGCTTTTTTCTTAGAAATCAAAATGGAAATGTATATATAGATCCATTTTGTAAAATTACTCATAAGCACTAATATACAATAATAGGGATTCATAATGATGAATAATGTAAGATTCATCTTTTGAATATTGTTTGTTGGTGCCTGGTATAGCAAAGGAACAGCTTTGAGTTCAGGTATGGTGCGGTTCCTGGAAAAAACAATGGTACTAAAGAAAGAATAAGCGGAGGGGCACTCATGCGTTTGCTGATAGCACTATTCATTTATACACTACTTAATATTAAATCCCTTTTTGGTAACAAAAAGACACACGCATAAACGTATATACAGCAGGGTGCATTTGTTGATATCATTGATGTTATTCCTGATTTAATATTTTAAAGGCATTACTGCTTGTATATTTATATTTTATAATTATAGTTGAACTATTTCTGTGCATTTAGGTAAATTTCATTATACTTTATTTTTATACTTCTTTTTGTAGTTGTTAAAACGAAAGTTTATAACATTCTTGTTTTTTTATTAATTTTGCTATTATTTGGGCTCTGTAGAAATCCTTATTTTGACAATAAGTATAACCATGACATATCTGTCAAGGTTATGCACTAATAGTTTGAATTTTACTTCTTTCAGTTGATTCCAATACTTTTTTGCCCTAATTTCCTCACCATATTTCCTTTTCAGGACAGAGAACATTGTTTCAACCAGATTTCTGTTATGATACAAATCTTTATCAAATTCCCATACCATTTTTCTGCGGTACACTCCTTTTATTCTCTTCCTCTTTCTTTGTCTCAAAGGAATCATGGCTATGGATTCAAGTTGTTCTCTTGTTAATGAATGTATTTCTTCAGAATCGTACCCTTTGTCCATGACATAGTACTTGGATTTACGATTCTTATGGCATTGCTTCAGCAATGCCATTGCATGCTTTGCATCATGAACAGGCTTGCCTGATATCTTGAAACCAGTAATAATGAACTTTCCAGTATCAACTGAGATACTTGTTTTCAGGAAAGATCTTCGTTTCTTTCCTGTTCTCCAGGAATAATAGTAGCTACAATGGCCACTTGTAAATCCACTTGAATCAACAGCAGTAATCTCTATTTGTTCACCATGTGAATAAAACAGTTTCAATGTTTGATGCAATAATCCATTGAAATAAATAGATTTTAATCTCTGAATGAATTTGTGGAGTGTAGTGAAATGTGGAACTTGTTTAAGTCCAATTCTTTCTTTGACTTTATCCATTAATTCTACAATTTCAACGATATCTCGATAATCCTCATCAAGATACTCTTTCAACAAAACTAGTGTCAATAGCTGGTGTTGAGTATACTTTCTTTTAGAATATTTACAACTATAAATTTGCAGGTGTGAGTTTCCTGATACAGCTAACGCTGTATCAACAAACTTTAAGTACTTATTAGACAAAACACAATCATCCCCTTTGTGTTTTCTGTGGTAAGTAATACTCAGGGGATTTATTATTTTTAAATTAGTATGCTAAAATAAAATCCGAAGTAGGTTTTCTACAGAGCCATTATTTGTATAATTTTTTTATTTATGCACTGAATGTTCGCAATGTTCATATTAGGGAATAGAATTTGAAATTATGGACATGTTTCTTTTATATATCGACATAATTACACTGTATATACAGCACAAGTACCATTTCTTAGATTAATACATTCATAAAAAAGGACTATAACATGAGCGAGGAACTTTTCTATCAGAATCAACTCCAGAATCTTGAAGACATTAAGGCTTCCTACTTCAGCCAACTCGATGATATTGAGAAAAAGCGTGCTGAAATAGCTTTGAAAAAAGAACAAATAAAGTCTGATGAAGCTCATATTATTGAAGAATATCACAGGATACGTGATGCAAAAAAGCTAATCACAACAGAGTTTGAAAACCTTGCTAATAAAAGTGAAATTCTCAAACAGGCAAAGAAGGAATATGAAAAGAAACATGTTTCTTTTCTAAAGCTGGAAGCAGAACTTTCCACCCGTATGGATAAATACGATATTAATAAGGAATCACTCCAGCAAAGAAATTGTGAACAATACAGGGTCTTGCGTGGCCAGTATGAGGAAGAGCTGGCTCTTAAGAAGCAACAGAAAAGGCTTGAAAGGACCAGAATGAGGCTTGATTCCAGGGCAAAAGAAATTGCTGCAATAAAAAAAGAGATTGCTTCCGGAGAAATGGATATTGAAGTTGAAACAGAAAAAGTAGAACGCAGGAGGGAATATGTCCGGCACCTTCGTGAGCTTTTGTCTGTGCAGGAAGAGGAGTTTTCATCCCGTGAAGAGGAACTTGTCCATCTGAAGCAAAAGACAGAAGAAGAAATTAACAAGCATGTGACTATTCACAGGCAGCAGCTTGATATCATTAAAAAGGATGCCAGAATAGAGCAGCAAATGGCATATATCAAGATCCTTGAAGATGATCTCTATGAAGTTAAAGCCAGACTTGAAAAAGCGAATGAAAAATTAAATAGCATGAAAATATTTTCAAGTATATTTGAGCAGAATCAAGAGCTTCTTGCTAACTGATTTGTGATTCGTTTTTAATACTAATCTTTTTGCTAATGTATTTCTGTATCTCACTTTTAACAAATCAGAACAATTCATAAAAACTTAAATAATATTTGATTAATTCCAATCATAAGGCACGGTGGCATGTTTATGTCATGTCTTTAGCGGGAACTCGCATACCAACCAATACTTACTGAGGGGTGCACGTGCCTTTTTGCCGTTCTATGCCTGTGGGTTATCTTAAAGTAAAAATTAATTACTTAAAATTATATAACAAAGTATATATAGAATTTATATTATTTATGTTTGAGGCGCAATGATTTGCTTACTCGATTTTTAACTTACTAACCCACTCCCACACTAGCATCAGCAGATTAAACACGCGCCTCAATTTTTATATCCTGCTTTAAACCTGAAAATCTGTTGTGAAACAAATTAATTATTATGAAGTTTATTGATTTACAGTTACTAAAATGGTTTTATTTTAATTAAGGTCTTCAATTGTAAATACAAATATACTGCCTTCACCTTCATTACTCTCAAGCCAGATACTACCATTATGCATCTCTACAAACTGTTTAACAAGTGCAAGTCCAAGACCGGTTCCGCCATATTCCCTTTTGTTTGAAGAATCTACCTGTGTGAAAGGACTGAAAATGCTTTCATGCATATCTTCCGGAATTCCAATTCCAGTGTCAGAAACTGATATTTTTATCTCACTGTCTTCCTTTATTGCTGTTACTGAAACTTTACCATTATCAGGGGTGAATTTAATGGCATTGCTAAGCAGGTTTAGCAGTATCTGTTTAAGTTTCATTTTGTCAGCAGATATTTCCTGACTTTCAATATGATTGGTTATTTCAAGATCTATATTCTTCTTTAACGCCATTGGGGATATAGATTCCCTGATATCCCCTAAAAGATCTGAAATGCTGAATACTTCACGGTTCAGCTCCATTTTTCCTGCTTCCACCTTTGACAGGTCAAGAACATCATTAATAAGATCTAAAAGGTGTCTTCCACCGTTATTTATATGCTTAACATGTCTTTTTTGCTTATAATTAAGTTCTCCGAATATCTCATCATTCAATACATCTGAAAAACCAATAATTGCTGTAAGTGGTGTTCTTAGTTCATGGCTCATATTGGCAAGGAATTCGGATTTCATCCTGTTGTTCTCTTCAGCAAGCATTTTTGCTTCAATGAGTGAGAACTCGGCATCTTTTCTTTCAGTAATATCATTGGCAAACATAATAAAACGGCCGTTAGATAGTCTGACTGAATCAATCCTCATCCAGACACCATTACCATTTTTTTGCAGAATCTTTAACTCTACACTGGAGAATCCTTTCGATTTCAACTCATGATAACCCTGAATACCTTTATACTGTGATTCAGGCGCTACACGTGAATACACATTCATTTTCAGCAGTTCTTTTTCTGAAAATCCCGTTAAGATACAGGCAGTTTCATTCACTTCCTCAAAGGTATCGTTTTTCTCATTAACGATGAATATTCCATATGGTGCATTCTCTATATATGTGCGGAATTTCCTCTCACTTTCCAGAACCGCATTCTCGGCATTCTTTCTCTCAGTGATATCCCTTGCAAACAGGATAGATCTGGTATCTGACAGTTTTACCGCATCAACCCTCATCCAGAAATTAGTTCCTGTCCTGCGGTTGATGAGTAATTCTTCACTGACAAAACCTGTTGTAATTAGTTTGTGGTATCCCTTCACAGCTTCATCTCTGGACTGAGGAGCTACTCTGCTAAACATGTCCATCCCGATGAGTTCATCCACACGGTAGCCAGTCATAATGCATATGGTTTCGTTCACTTCTACAAACTTCTGATTCTCATCCACGATCAAAATTCCGTAAGGAGCATTCTCTATGTATGTACGGAACTTCTTTTCACTTTCCAGGAGTGCATCTTCAGCCTCTTTCTTTTCAGTGATGTCATGGTAGTTGAATAATATTCCCTGAATAATAGGATCATCCAGAAGGTTTCTTCCGGTAAATTCTATCCAATTATATGTACCATCTTTACATTGGTATCTTATCTTTGAGGAAAAAGTATCTCTTTTATTGTCTAAGATATTCAGGAAAAAGTCTTTTGTATTTTCCTGTTCATCAGGGTGAATTTTGTCAAATAGGTCAGTATCAATAAGCTCCTCAGGTTTCCAGCCAAACCATTTTTCAACGTTGGCACTTTTGTATCTGATTATTCCGTTCCGGTCTGCAATTGCAATAACATCTGAAATGTTTTCTATCATAGCAGCCTGTTTCTGCTCACTCTCACGAAGTAGTTCTTCTGATAGTTTCTGTTCAGTTATATCTTTAATTTCTGCAACTCTGAAGTATTGTCCTTTGTAAGGAATTATTTTACCCTGTATCCTTGCAGGATAAGTAGTACCATCTTTTCTTAACATGGTAATTTCGTAAGGCTCTTCATATCCTGAATTTATGTTCTTCCTTACAGTTTCTCTGCAATCTTCCGCAATTAAGGTATAATTGCTCATTCCAATGAGTTCATCATGCGAATAACCGGTTATATCTGAAAATCCCTGATTAACATCTACAATGAATCCTTTATCATGTATTACAATACCACCAAAAGAGGCATTGTGCAATGCTTTGAATCTTTCTTCACTATCTATTAGTTCTCTTTCAGAGTCTCTACGTAAAATAGCTTCACCAATACCATCGGCAACAACCCTAAGCAGATTCACATCGTCTTTATGCCACCTGCGCTCTTCAACGCAGTCATCAAAGCCTATAAATCCCCAGAGTTTTTCTCCTGAGAAAATCGGTATTATCAATATAGCAAGGATTCCCTGATCTTTAAGAATAGATTTTTCAGGTTCTTCGAGTTCTTCAACAATATACGAATAATTTTGACCTGATACTATTATTTCCAGAAGTGTCGGAGCGCCTTCTGAATATGGAAGATGTTGCAGCTCAGGGTTATCTATCTGGGCTTCAATACCCTCTGAAACTTCTTCATATACCTGGGACATGCACAGACCCAGTTCTGTGTCTTCTTCATTTCTGAATATGTAGGTTCTGCTATTGCTTACAGTATGATGGATTTTTTTCAGTATACGTGGCATAATTTCATCAATATCTCCAGGTTCCTGAAGCAGTCGCATACATTCGATTGTTGTCAGTTCATAATCCAGTCTTTTTTTGAGCAGAGATTCTGTTTCAAGTAAATTAATTCTTGACTTATTGAAATCTTTTATTTTAGGATTCAGGTACAAAAAAATCAAGAAACCTGTTGCAATGACAAAGAACATTCCTTTATAGGTCTGGAATTGCATATACATGTCAGGATCTGTTACTATCCAGCTAAGTACAGTATCCGAGCCCAGTATCCATAAAGTGGCCATAAATATGTAGAAAAGTGCAACTTTTAGTGCCAGGTATTTGTTCGATTTAAAATTTGCCATCATACTCATTTATTCGTATTCCTGATATCAGCATTTTTAATTTTCTTATTATGGGATTTTTTCAAATCATAGTTCTTACTTAATATATATGTATTAAATATATATTATTCACTGCTAACATTATGTATATTTTGTACAGGTACGGTGAAATAAAATTTTGAATCAACAGCTTTAAACATTTAAAATCAATACGCATTTGAGATATGGTTCTGATAAATGAGTTTATGATATCTGGAATACTTCTGGGATTTGCATCCGGTATATCGCCGGGTCCGCTGTTGGCCATGACTATTTCTGAATCACTTAAGCATGGTTCACATGCAGGAATTAAGGTTGCAGTGTCCCCGTTTATAACAGATATTCTTATAGTTTCCATAATCCTGCTTTTCCTTCTGAAATTTGAGAATTACGATCCCGTTATTGCATTAATCAGTCTGGCAGGTTCCCTTTATCTGATTTCCCTTGGAATTTCATCCTTAAAAACAAAGAGTGTTAATCTTAAGCTTGATACACAAAAACCTGATTCTTTAAAGAAAGGAATTATTGCCAATTTCCTCAGTCCTCATCCATACCTTTTCTGGATTGCAATAGGCGGGCCAATACTTTTCAAAGCCCAGGAAGCAAGTACTTTTTCAGCGATATTTTTCATTGCAGGATTTTATGCTTTGCTTGTCGGGTCTAAAATCGTTATTGCAATGATGGTGGGAAAATCAAGAGGATTTTTAAAAAGCAAGTATTATCTATATACAATTCGCTCATTGGGAATTGTTTATATGGTCTTCGCATTCTATTTCCTGAAAGAAGGATTGGAGTTGCTGAATTAAAGAAGAAACTGCAAGAATCTATGTAATGATTCCAATAGCCTGTAGCACATAACAGCAAATCTACATGGGGAATATTGTTATTAATACATATTTTTCTTGTCAACTTTATTCTGCTAAAACAGATATAATTAATTATGCCCTGACAACTATAAAACCTGAAATTGAAGTAACTTTTAAGTTGATTTTATGGAATAAACATTTTTGTTCGTGCCAAATAATTAAAAAATCCTGTTAAAATTCCTTATTTAAATATTATCTTTTTCAAAAATTAAAATTTCCATCTCTATATTTAGCAATAAGTTAACACCGTTATCAAAACATATATATGCTTCATTATATAATTATTTCTATATATCATATGTGAGGGAGTTTCTATGACAGAATGCGAATTACTTTCAAAATGTGGTTTCTTCAACAAATACCAGAATGCTAAACAGGCAGCATGCAGTGGTTTCATTGCCATGTATTGCAAAGGGCCAAAAATGGATGTATGCAAAAGAAAAGCTTACAGGGCAGAACACGGTGTTGCACCGCCGGATGACATGATGCCAACCGGTTCTATGGTCATAGAATAATGTCGTTTTCCTGTATTCACAGGAAACCTATTTCTTTAGTGTTACTTTTTTGTTGTATTTCTATCTACAATAAACATATTTATATATTAGTCTCTATCAATTAAAAATTAGGTATTTTATATTATTGACTTATTCTGAGGGGGTTTTAAAATAGGAAACTTACTGGAAGATTTTTTTGAATTGAAAAAACATGGTACTGATGTAAAGACAGAAATTATGGCCGGAGTTGTAACTTTCATGACACTGGCCTACATTATTGTAGTAAATCCTGCAATTCTGGAAGCTGCTGGAATACCATTTGGTCCTTCAATGGTTGCAACAATTCTGTCTGCGATATTTGGAACACTGATAATGGGTATATATGCCAAAAAACCACTGGCAATTGCGCCTTATATGGGTGAGAATGCTTTTGTTGCCTACACGGTTGTAGGTGTGTTAGGATACTCATGGCAGACAGCTCTTGGAGCTGTATTCATAAGTGGTGTGCTTTTTACGGTTCTGACACTTTCAGGCCTGCGGGGGAAAATGATAGATGCTGTCCCTGACAATCTCAAATACAGTTTTGCTGTTGGTATTGGTCTTTTTATTACTTTTATCGGACTTGTTAATGCACAAATAGTGGCACTTGGAGTCGAAGGAGCTCCTCTGCATGTGGGGGCTCTCAACACAATACCTGTTGCTCTTGCACTTTTCGGCTTTCTTCTGATAAGTGTGCTAATGATAAAGAACGTTAAAGGTTCCATTCTCATTGGCATCCTTGTAACGGCAATATTTGGATTCATTCTGGGTGTTGCACAGGCACCTGAACAGGTGATCAGTATGCCACCAAGCATCGCACCAATACTCCTTCAGCTTGATATTACAGGTGCACTTACCTGGGGTTTTTTTGCTGTGATACTTACCATGTTCACAATGGACCTCATGGATACAATGGGAACTCTGGTCGGTGTTTCAATGAAAGCAGGTTTCATGGATGAGCAGGGAAATCTTCACGACCTCGACAAACCATTTCTGGCAGACTCCCTTGCAACAGTCTTTGCTGCTCTTGCAGGTACAACAACTACAGGAACTTACATTGAATCTGCTGCCGGTATTGAAGAAGGTGGTCGAACAGGTTTAACTGCAGTTGTTGTTGCTATACTTTTTGCCATGGGACTTTTCTTTTCTCCGTTGTTCTCAGCTATACCTTCCGCGGCAACTGCACCTGCATTGATAGTCGTAGGTCTTATGATGATGAGTGCAATTAAAAAAATAGATATGGAAGACCTCACAGAGATGATACCTGCAATGGCAGTAATAGTTCTTATGAGTTTTATCTACAATCTAGGAGTAGGTCTTTGTGCAGGTTTTGTTTTGTTCCCGTTGCTCAAACTCATAAGTGGAAAAGGCAGTGAAGTTAAACCGATTGCATGGGGACTTTTTATCCTGTGTTCAATGTTCTTTATCTTCTACCCTTATTGAGGAATCAAAGTGCATAAAATCTGCACGCTTTATTTTCTTCCTTTTTCATTTTCTTTCAGGATATTACAACACCATATTTTGCAAATACTTTTGCAAACGCAAGCCTGAGCTTTTCAGCATCTTCCTTTAACAGTGTGGAATTTCCGGTTGATGCAGATTCTCCAAGAACTTCTATTGCAGTATCTACAGTTGCCAGTGACTGGTTGTAATTATCATCTGCGCTTGGTGGTTTTTCTGCATTTTTAACATCCTGCCATTCACTTTTAAGAGTTGGAATATATGAGCTAACTGTTTCTGTATCATTTACATTTGCAGCGTCAATTGCTTCCTCCATGTTCATATGGAATCTAGTAAGATAATCTCCCATATGCAGAACGTTGTTTCTTTCATGCAGACTGAAGAAAAGATCCCTCATAGGTTCAAGTCCCTCATGGGAAGCTTCTATATCTCCCTCTTCAAGCATCTCCTGTGAATGCTTTGCTATCAGCACTGACCTTTTGATCTCTATCTCCCAATTCCTGTCTTCAGAATACATTTCAGGAGGATTTTCTCCGTATGTATCATATACATAGCTCAACTTGTTCACCAGTTCATTAATGGAGGATTGTGATGCGTTTACGTTCTTCTGGCTGGTTGATATAAGCGCATTAACGTAAGCTGTGTTAGCTTCTTCCATTATTTGTTCAAATTCAGTTTCATTCACAACTACAACAGGATCTTCAGTTTCTTTTGTCTCATCCGTATCTTCAACACAACCGGATACCAGAGCAAGTGATATTGCAAGAAAAATACATGTGAACAATGTTAACAGCATTCTGATCTTCATATTGGCAACCCATGAGAAGAATGCTTTAAAAAATAAAATATTTTTCCAGTCTAAATAATGTCATGGTAAATTCTTCTGAGGTGTGGGTACCGCTTAAGACGGGTGAGGACAACTAGGAGGATTCAGAGAAAGAAGCCACACCTCAGAACTAAAATTCACTATACCACTGCTATATTATATTTAATGTATTTAATAATTTGTGGTGTATATATAAATCAATTTATAACTATTTTCTCACTTCGCATTTTCTGTCCTGCTGTATGTCCATATATGTTAGTCCCCACTGTGCCAGGGCTTCAAGTACAGGGATGATGGTTTTCCCGAAATCTGTGAGTGAAT
This sequence comes from Methanolobus tindarius DSM 2278, assembly GCF_000504205.1. Taxonomy (NCBI): domain Archaea; kingdom Methanobacteriati; phylum Methanobacteriota; class Methanomicrobia; order Methanosarcinales; family Methanosarcinaceae; genus Methanolobus; species Methanolobus tindarius. Next base: position 2,829,783 of record NZ_AZAJ01000001.1, read on the forward strand.
ACTCGACTCTGGGAGGTATTTCAGGGTACATTTTGCGGTTCACAATTGCGTCATCTTCCAGTTCACGAAGTTGTTTTGTCAGCATACGGGGGGATATGCCGGGTAACATCTGCTGAAGTGTATTGTAGCGAAGAACATCTTCTTTTAGCTGCCAGAGTATAAGTGGTTTCCATTTTCCTCCAATAACGCCAAGTGTTGCTTCCACAGGGCATCCACAGTCGGTTTTTTTAGTATTTTCCATGTTTTCCCTCCTCTTTGTTTTCTTTATTTCTTGTCCTTTTCTTGATGTTATTATTACTATACTTTTTGTTAGTGACTATCAAAAAAGACTGTATGCGGTATAAATATAGTGCATACACATCTACATTTTGAATATTTTACAGTAATTTACGATTCAAGCTTAAAGGAAATGGTCAAAATGAAAGTAGTAGGTTTTGTAGGAAGTCCAAGAAAGAACGGTAACACCGACGTACTTGTCCAGCAGGTTCTTGACGGAGCTGCAGAAGCAGGAGCAGATGTGGAGAAATTCTACATTAATGAAATGAACATAAAAGGATGCCAGGGATGCACATACTGCAGGGAAGTTGATGCATGCAAACTAAAAGATGACATGTCTAAAGTCTACGATGCTCTTAAAAATGCGGATGGCTTTGTATTCGGCTCCCCTATTTATTTCTTCCAGTTCACAAGCCAGATGCGTCAGGTAATTGACCGCTGCTGGGCACTTGTAAATCCTGATTTCACACCCCGTATCGAGGCTGGAAAGAAGGCTATTATTGTAAGTGCACAGGGCAACCCGGAACCAGATGCTTTCAAGGGAGTCTTTGAAGAATTTGGCCAGATACTCCAGATGTTTGGAATGGAAGTTAAAGGTACCTTTGTAGATGTCGGACACCATGCACCTGGTGAGGCAAAAGAAAATGCAGAGCTTATGGGCCAGGCTAAAACCGCAGGAACCCAGCTGTTTGCTTAATTGATTTTGTATTCCTAAAGGACATGCATCCTGCATGTCCCTTTTTCTAAATTCAGGTTTTTTACTGAAAAATCTTTTTTGCGGTTTTAATCCTCGTCATTTACTGCAATAAATTCCGCATAAACCGGGTAGTGATCAGATACTGCCACAGTTTCATTATAATCAAGTCCGTATTCAAGATCAAACCTGAAAACACCACTATTGCCTGTGAAGTCTGAACTGTCAGTCAGGATTATACGGTCATAACTGTAATCAGTGGATTTTGTAGTTGTATCTACACTGTTGTTTATTATCCATTCATATGTATCGAGATCATTTGTTGAATCCTCATCAAAATAGGAACCGTCTGCATTCAGATCCCCAAGGATAATAAAATCCTTTTCATAAGGATACTCATTTTGTGAATATTCCAGAACGTCATCCAGCGCATTAATTTCTTCAGTGGCTTCATCGGGATCAGTGTGAATCACCATAAGGACTGCGTCAAAGTTACCTTCTGTGGAGCTGAAAGCTGCAATAAAAGGTTCCCTGTGGAATGGGTCTGTTCCATTTGCTTCGGGATACGTCTGAGGATCACCGGTAATTTCGACAGTATCAGTATTGAATATGTATGCGTATTGCTCTTTTGAGGATGTTCTTCCAAGTCTCTCACTGATTACATAATCGTATTGATACCCATCAGAGTTCACCATGTCCATAAGTGCGGGTAAGCTTGTCTGAGATGCGTCTCTTATTTCCTGTATTGCAATAATGTCATAGTCATGGACTATCTTTACAATGGTTTCCATAACTTCTGTTTTTCCTGCTTTTGTTACTCCAAATACCTGGATGTTGAAAGAACCTATTTTCAGCATTTCCACATTATTTGTAACCGGTTCCGGTTCAGGAGCAGTTTCAATGTTTGTGTTTTCTTCAATATCTCCTACGGAAGTAAGTTGCGATTCTTCACTGAAGTTCTTATGGTCATTGCTATATTCATCGGCAATTGTATTATTTTCTGTAATGTCACTAATGTTGTTTGTATTTTCATGGTCATTTATGACCATAGTTTCAGGCAATTTAGATTCCAGGTCAGACAGGCATCCTGAACTTACACAGGCTAATATAATTAATGTAACAAGTGTAATAAAAAGTATAATATTCGGTTTATGCATCGTATGATACTCCTTTTGAATATCATATGATTGGTTGCTATTGATTTATACTTATAGTTTCTCTAAATGAGTCAATTGCATATTTTTTAAGAACTGTTGAATATAAAAAATCCGAAAATGCGGATATCTGAATCTTTTAAAAGACTCAGATATGTAAGTTACAGGGATTTGCTGAAAGTTATTTTTCAAAAAAAGAATTATTCTGGTAAAAAAGCGATAATTCGATGTGTTTTTAAAACTCAGGATTCAATAATCCCTGCTTCTTCCAGTTCTTTTTTGAGTTCAAGGTGATTGTTGTCAACAGGACAACCTTCTAGAATATTTTCAGAAACAATTACTGGTACCGGGTTTTGCATATCCGGATGGCTACAGTAATATGCAGTTCCAACCCTTGCTCTTCCGGGAACACCTGCACATTTAGAAAATAGGGGAATATTTTTTTTATAGCTACATGTCCTACAGTCCATTTTTCTTCTCCTAATTGTAATTTTGATAATTTTAGCACAGTATACTAATTAATATATTTTCAAATTTTATATATTTGTGTTCACGTTTATATTCCTTGTGTTCTCCTTTGAATTCCATTTCGATACATTATTATTATCAATTTTATATTTTTTAGACTAGTCCGGTCATATTTTATATAGTATGTCTTCCATATAGTTACTAAGACAATGGGAGCTGAAATTACCACCATCGTCTCATTATTGTACCATACCAACCAGTTTTTGATATTTTGAGAACACAGGCTCCCATTGCTCCATGGAGCAATACTCTATTTTACCAAGTCGTTTAAGACTGAAAACTCATATTTATGAAAGTTAATGTACTAAATATCTGAAAAAGGAGGCAAGGATGATAGACAAAAGATTTCTGCATGGGTCAGTACTTCTTTTTATAGGAGTTCTGATAGGACTTAGTGTAAGCTCTCTTTCATGTGGTCCTGTACCGGTGGAAGGTCTGATTTTTGTGGAGAGCGTTATGTCCGGTCACTCTGGAAACGATAGCTTTACTGAAGTATATAACTACAACATGACGTTTTACAATAGTGGCAACGAAGATATCTATGTAAATACTATCGAACCTGTTCTTTCTTCTGACTCCAGAATACTTTCAACTCAGCAGTCATTAATCAGTGAAATTGAACGGTATGTTCCCGCAGGTTCGGTTGTGTCGATTGAAGGCAGTATTTTAATCAATTCTGAGAACTCAACTAAAGAAGAAATCACTGGAATTGAAATTATTAAATGCATAAATATGACCTCTACGGAAACGATTCATTGTTTTAATTATCCACCCGCATGATTCCTGTTGATTAAATAGAACATATGGATACGATACTAATATATGATTAAATGCCATAAGCCTCATTATAGGCAACAGGTGTTAAAATGAAGCTTGACCAAAAGGATAAGGATAGGATTGTATCAATTGTAGCGTCACGCTATTTTTCTGAACAGGGCTGGAAATGGATTGATCTTAATACTGATATTTCAAAGATACACAAGGCACATGATGACCTTCGGGATCAATATGCTGCATATCCTTATATGAGCAGGGACTGGTATGTCAGCAATTCCGCTACAAAAAGTACACATATGTGTGAAAACTGGGAGGAATTGAGTGAACTTGTGGAGTTTCTGAATGCTTACGGACATCATTTTGATTTCCTGGTGAAAGATTCTAAAAAATCCTTATGCATCGCCAGTACAGATGGAAACCTTAGTCATGAGGAAAAAACAGCTATCTCGGCTGCCAGGAGATCAAGGTATAATGTTTTTGTTTTCAGGGTAGATGTTCCTGAAGATATAGATTTTGAGCTGATGCAGATAGGCGGGGGAATGTAAGTAGCCATTCCCAGCGACATATTCATATTATGTGTGCACAATTTCGGCCTACCTTTATATAGGATATATCAGTATTATACGCTTCGTGGTTACATTTATGTAGCAAGTCATATTGTAAGTGACCTGTTGCTTTATAACTATTATAATAGTATCGATTATAAAATTTATAGTTAAATTTACATTTAAAATCAGAATAAAATTAAACTTTGAGAGGAGTTTTAATATGGAAGCATTAATTTATCTTGCCCCTCTTGCTGGTCTCGTTAGTTTGTTATTTGCTGGTTTCTTTGCAAAAAGTGTCCTTAGTGAGGATGCAGGTTCAGAGAAAATGCAGGAAATAGCAGGTGCCGTCCAGGAGGGTGCGATGGCATATTTGAATCGTCAATATAAAACAATAGCAATCGTTGCTGTCATTCTTGCAGCACTTATCTTTGCTCTTCTTCCTGAAGGTGGCAAGATAGCTGCCGGTTTCCTTGTTGGTGCACTAAGTTCTGCAGCAGCAGGTTACGTAGGTATGAACGTGTCTGTAAGGGCAAACGTCAGAACCGCAAGCGCAGCATCAAAGGGCCTTCAGAAGGCAATGTCCGTTGCATTCCGTGGTGGAGCTGTAACAGGTCTTGCTGTGGTCGGTCTTGCACTTCTCGGTACAAGTGGTTTCTACATACTTTACGGTGATGTGGATCTTGTAGTCGGTTTCGGTTTCGGTGCAAGTCTTATCAGTCTCTTCGCAAGGGTTGGCGGTGGAATATTCACCAAGGCAGCCGATGTGGGTGCAGACCTTGTAGGTAAGGTTGAAGCAGGAATTCCTGAAGATGACCCACGTAACGCTGGTGTAATTGCTGACAACGTAGGTGACAACGTTGGTGACTGTGCCGGTATGGGTGCTGACCTTTTCGAAACATACGTAGTAACAGTTCTCGCATCAATGCTTCTTGGATCACTCATCCTTGATACATTCTCTAACGCAATTCTTTACCCATTGATTCTTGGTTCAGTGGCAATCTTTGCTTCCATCATTTCTGTTTTCTTTGTGAAGGTAGGCAGTGATGGAAAGATTATGAAAGCTCTTTACAAGGGAGTTGCAGTTTCAGCTATTCTTTGTTTGATTGCATTCTACTTCGTAACTCAGTACCTTGAAATGAGTATGAGTTTCTATTATGCAGCTGTTGTGGGTGTAGTCATCATGGTTCTCATGGTGGTTTTCACTGAATATTACACTTCAACTTCATTCCGTCCTGTAAAGACAATTGCAGCAGCATCCGAAACAGGTGCCGGTACAAACGTAATTTCCGGTCTTGCAATTGGTTTTGAGAGTACAGCACTTCCTGTAGTCATCATCATTGTGGGTATTCTGGCTTCATTCTTCATAGTAGGTGGAGCAGCAAGCCCTGCAATCGGTCTTTACGGAATTGCAATCGCAGCAGCAGCAATGCTCTCAACAACCGGTATGATAGTAGCTCTTGACTCATACGGTCCAATCACTGACAATGCCGGTGGTATCGCAGAAATGGCAGGTATGCCATCCAGCGTACGTAAGATCACTGATGCACTCGATGCAGTAGGTAACACCACAAAGGCTGTTACAAAGGGATACGCAATCGGTTCAGCAGCTCTTGGTGCACTTGCACTTTTCGCAGATTACACAGGTAAGGTAGGCCTTACAGGTGCAGATCTCAGTCTTACAAAGCCAGTAGTTCTTGTAGGTCTCTTTATTGGTGGACTGCTTCCATTCGTCTTCAGCGCTGTAACAATGCAGGCTGTAGGAAAGGCAGCATTCAAGATCGTTAACGAGGTTCGCCGCCAGTTCCGTGAAATTCCAGGAATCATGGAAGGAACTGCAAAGCCAGAATATGGTAAGTGTGTTGACATCGTAACAGCAGCAGCAATTAAAGAAATGGCAATACCTGGTGCTCTTGCAATCTTCACACCACTTATTGTAGGTCTTGTACTCGGTCCTGCAGCTCTTGGTGGTCTTCTTATCGGTATTATTGTCTGTGGTCTTTTACTTGCACTCACAATGGACAACGGTGGTGGAGCATGGGACAATGCCAAGAAGCTTATTGAAGACGGAGAGCACGGTGGAAAAGGCTCAGAAGCTCACAAGGCAGCTGTAGTCGGTGACACTGTTGGTGACCCATTCAAGGACACATCCGGACCTGCACTTAACGCTCTGATCAAAGTAGTGAACATGGTTGCAATCCTGTTCGCATCTCTGTTCATCGGTGCAGGACTGTTCTAAGTAAAATAAACAAATAATTCCGGCTTTTGCCGGAAACTCTTTTTCTTTTTATTATATCTGTTTTCTGCTCTTACCGTATTTGATAATTTCAGTACGCTAAGCATGTATTCTATAACTGTATCTTAAATTAATACTAAAATCAGACAAATGCTATCAAAAATGCAAAGCTGAATCTCAATTTGTTATTGAAAGTATATACAGAAAAGTCATATAAAAAAGATTATTGTGTTTGCACGGGTGGTTGGGTTTAATGTATTTGGGGAGTGGGGTTTAAGTGTGGGAGTGGGTTTAGTGTATGAAAAGAGCCACCCGCGCATGAACAATTTAGTAAAGGCATAATTCTATTTATATCTTTTGTTTTGTCCTTGCACTTTTACTCAGAAGTAATTTTTTTACACACTTTATGATCAATATGGCATTTCTGTTTTTCCGGAATAAATATGGGATGAGAATATATAATAGAGAAACGTACTGTCAGTATCTCCGGAGCAATATTGATGGTAGAAGACATTGGAACACTCGTTCGAAAGGGATTTGGAACATGGACTGGCAATCTCAACCTGTGTGTGCCATTCATATTGAAAATAGTGACATCTATTCTCTTTTTCATGTTTTCTGTGGGATTATTCACGATACTATTCATTGTTCCTGCAATGTCAGATACAGTAGATCCGGCAAACATGACACAGGATGAAATGCTTGACCTTATGTATTCCGTATTCTATGAACACATGCTGTTTATAGTGATTTTCTCGATTGTCCTGTTTTTAATATACCTGGTAATTGATGCTTTCATAATGGCCGGTGCTATTGGAATGGCCAAAGAGGCACTGGAAAAAGGACATACCAGTGTAAACACCATGATAACAACCGGAAAGAGGAATTATATTAATCTTTTTTTTGTTAATATACTGATACTCTTGCTGATATTTGCAGGCGTAATATTCCTCGTGCCAGGTATTCTTTCCATAGATGATATCAGTATTCTTCTTTCAAATCCTGATATGGCTGTTGCAAGCGTTTCATTGCTAGCTTTGGGTATAATCATATGGGCATTTTACATAATTATTATCAGCCTGTTGCTTTTCGCTGTAAATTACGTGCTTGTAGCCGATGAACTTGACCCTATAACTGCAATCGAAACAGGAGTATCATTTGTGCTGTCCAATAAGATGGCATCTGTTGGACTATGGTTGATTATTATGGGAATCTCATTTGTTCTCGGATTTATAGGACAAGTCACATCATATGTAGAAATACTTGCACAACTATGGTCACTGTTTGATCTTCTGCTGAGTACGGTAGTAATCCAGCCACTGATAACTGTATGGATTACACGTTTCTATCTTGACAGGACAGAAAGGAAATTGTATTCTTTTGAGGATTACTTATTGTACGACTGATCTCGTTTTAGAAGTTTACATGCCTGGCAGACATTCTCAGTGCATGCCTGGCCGCATATAATGCACTTTTGAAGTCCTTCCTGAGGATATTCTCTTCCAAGTATTCCTGAAACCTTGTCAAAACCACTTAAAAGTGCATACTTAGTACCGGGGTGTTTCACTTCGAATTCATTCAGCATTGCTCTTATTTCTTTTCTCATGGCCTCATGTGCATATGGACACCCGCCAAATCCAAGGGGAAGATCATGAAGATAAGCATAAAGAGCAATCTCTTTTTCAGGTATATGTCTCAGTGGCTTCATCCTGAGAACCAATCCTTCAAGTTCCTTGGGAGGAGCAAGTCTGACCATACGGGAAACGTCACCTTTCAGGTGATTTAACAAAATAGTCTGTGCTTCATCGTCCAGATTGTGGCCAATTGCAAGTTTTGTGGCTCCGACTTCAAGTGCAATCTTATTAATTAGTGATTTTCGAAGTACACCACAATAGCTGCATGCCCCTTTTTCTCTCTTCTGGGGTGCAATCTTATCCATGGTGGTGTCATATTCATCTCTGAATGAGCGGACAATGTGTCTGACACCAAGTTTAGATGTAAGTTCCCGTGCAGATTCAATAGTATCAGGACGATAGCCTGCAATTCCTTCATCTATGGAAATTCCCACAAGCTCAATATCAGGTCTTTTTCCAAATAATTTATGAAGAATATAGAGTGTTGTACTACTATCCTTGCCACCGCTCAGTCCAATGGCTATGACTTCATTTCTCTTGATGCTGTAATGTTTTCTGATGGTAAGTTTTATCTTACGTTCAACATCCTCTATGAAATGCTTCCGGCAAAGGTGCATTCCGGAATATTTCTGGAAAATAATTGCATCATTGTTGCATTTATTGCATTTGATCGTTTTTGAATCCATTATTTATGCACATGAAATCTTATTATATAAAATTGTCCTGGCAATTTAACTCCTCCCAATTATTGGTAAGCTCTTATAATTGCAAATATATTTTAGATCCAAATCATAAAAATTAAGTATTACTCTAATAATTCTGGGCAAAAGCATTCAGGAAACTAATAATGTCGCCACTAACAGAGGTATCCATATTCACATTCCTATTATCAGTATTTGCAGGTTATTTCCTTGGAGTTATATCAGGCCTTATTCCGGGGATACACACCAATAATTTTGCACTGGTTTTGCTGACGTTTTCTCCGTTTCTCTCCGAACATGGTCTGCCTCTAATCTGTGTAGCAGCAATGATTCTGGCAAATTCGCTTTCACATACCTTCCACGACATAATTCCTGCAATATTTCTGGGTGCTCCGGGCGATGACCTGGCACTTGCAGTATTGCCCGGGCACACATTATTGCTTGAAGGCAGGGGAGCAGAAGCAATACGTTTGTCTGCTCTTGGAAGCGCAGGATCTGTGGCTCTGGCCCTTATTACTGCATATCCGCTTTCCATGGCATTCAGTTCTGTTTATCCTTTTATTCAGGAATACATTGCCTGGATTCTGGTTCTTGTTGTTTTAATCATGGTATTTACAGAAAAAGGAGAACCTGGCAAACAAGGTCTGCTTCAAAGGATGAGATATCCCTTAAGTGCGTTACTTGTATTCATGCTCTGTGGATTTCTTGGTGTTTTTGCATTCGATAAAGAAAGTCTCATGCACCCATTTCTGTCAATAGGTGAACCTTCAATACTGCTTCCTCTTTTGAGCGGTCTTTTCGGTTCATCCCAACTTATCATCAGTCTGATGTCCCAGCCCCTGATACCTTATCAGTTTAAATCAAGAATGGAACTTGAGAGAAAACGTATCATCAGGGCAATTGTAGTAGGCGGAACTTCCGGTTCACTTGTAGCCTGGTTGCCTGGTGTGTCTTCATCAATCGCCACAGTGTTTGCACGTCTTTTCATAAAAGAGGATTTTGACAGAAGTCTGGATACTTCACCAGATGATAACTTTTCAACTGACAGCGTAACAGATTCAGCAAAGGAATTCATAGTTTCTATTTCAGGTGTAAACACCTGCAATGCAATTTTTGGCTTGCTGGCTCTGGTGGTAATAGGCAAATCCCGCAGTGGTGCCATGGTGGCTATAAATGAACTTCTTGGAGGTATTGATCTTAATCCTCCTCTGGTTATTCTTTTTCTTCTTGCAATCTCACTGACCGCTATACTGTCTTATTATTCCACGGTCTTTTTAGGAGATAATATCCATCGACTGCTTTATGGTTTTGATTATTCTATAATCTGTTATGCCGTACTTGCACTTTTGTTTTTCATGTGCCTTGCATTCACAGGTCTTTTTGGTCTGATGGTATTTCTGATAGCAACTCCAATAGGAATGCTCCCGTCATTTATGGGTATAAGGAAATCACACTCAATGGGGGTTATTATATTGCCTGTGATACTTTACTTCATCTAATCTGGATTCACTAGATTTGAAAAAATAAATTATTATTCTGATACTACTGTGTCATCATGGGAATATGCAGGAGAGCAGCAACAGAGGAACCTGAGTTCATTTTCTCCTGTGTTTGTGATATTATGTAGTGTTCCCGGAGAGATACAGACTGAATCCCCGGATTTTACTTCAATAGTCTCGTGTCCAAGTGTAAGTATTCCTGTGCCTTCCAGGATATGATATATCTCTTCTGTCAAATTATGGCTGTGTAAAAGAGTGGAATTGCCAGGTGTAACTCTGGCTTCTGCAAGGCTCTGAGAAAAATTCCCATGAACCAGAGGATGGATCAGTTCTCTTATAACAGAGCCATCTTTTGTAATATAAGCCTCAACCTTGTCACAGGAACTCATTATCGGCATATGGTCTATTCCTCTTTCTCAAAACCTGAGATTATTTCAAGCATATTATTCTTGATATCAGTTACAGAATCGACCCATTTACCTCCAACATCAATAGGTGAAAGGCCGTTGAAGTCAGCTTCTACAAGATCGGGATCATATGGTATCTGGCCAAGGACAGGAATTCCAAGCTCTTCCAGCTTTGGTTTAATGTTAGCGGAAGTTCCCTTGTTAATGACTGCTGCAAGATGTTGAATCTCTATTCCTTCTGAAAGTTCCTTAATCCTCTGGGCAGTTTCAATGGAACGCATACCAGGTTCCACAACAACTATCATAAGGTCAATTCCACGTGTGGTCCCTCTTCCCAGATGTTCGATACCTGCTTCCATGTCAAGTATTACAGCGCTGCTGTCCTTGAGGACAACATGTCTGAGGAATGCTTTCAAAAACGCTGAGGCAGGACACATGCAACCGCTTCCACCTCTTTCCACAGTTCCCATTACAAGCATTTTGACATTATCAGGTCCAACAACACCAAACTTATCAACAACATCATCAACTTTCGGGTTGAACTTGAACATGCCTCCTTTTTCTCCGGCTCTCTCTTCAATGAGGTCCTTGTAATCGGTAAGAGGTTTCGGAGCATTCTCTATTCCAAGGGATGAAGCCAGATTCATATCAGCATCCGCATCAATGGCAAGCACATCATAACCATCCCTTGCCAGCATTCTTGCCAGAGTTCCGGATAGTGTTGTCTTGCCAACTCCGCCTTTTCCCGTGACTGCAATTTTTACCATGCTCAGAACTGAGAATTTATGTGAATTATATTTTCCGGTTACAGAGGGAAAAAGGAGAGTTCTAAATCTCCTTCACTATCCTGAATCCAAGCACATATGATGTGCTGTCAGCATCAAGGCTGCCGCGGAAAGAACTTTTACAGATATTAGGTCCGTCCATAAGGCTTCCGCCTTTTCCTACACGATTTATACTATTCTCATCTTCCCAGGCTGTTCCATCTGTCGGAGCACCATCATAATTGTCATGCCAGGTGTCCTGTACCCATTCCCATACATTGCCATGCATGTCATAAAGTCCCCATGAGTTGGCTTTTTTCTCTCCCACTGAATGGGTTGTTCCATTGGCATTTATAGCACACCAGCCGTAAGAATCAGACCAGCCGTATTCATCCAGATCGGTGGCTTCATTTGTAAACGAAAAATCCGTGTCATTTCCGGCCTTGCATGCATATTCCCATTCAGCTTCGGTTGGAAGACGATACCTGTCAGTATTTTCCATTTCATTCAGTTTGCTAATAAATTCCTGTGCATCATACCATGAAACCTGCTCTACAGGAAGTTCATCTCCTTCAAAGAGTGAAGGACTGGTTCCCATGACAGCTTTCCATTGTGCTTGTGTGACTTCGTATTTTCCCATGTAGAATGAATTTTCAATACTGACTTCATGTGCCGGGTCATCAAAAGCAACTAGTGGAGTTGAGTCAGAACCCATGTAAAAATTGCCAGAGGGAATCAGGACGAGATCCATTCCTATGGAATTGCTGATTTCCTGTTCCAATTCGTTACTTGTACTATCATTTGTAACACAGCCTGATAATAAAATCACAGAAATTGATAGTACAAAAACAGATATGAGTTTCACAACGTTTTTTCTTGCCAGGAATTTCAAACAGAACACCTATCACACACGATTCTAAAAATCGTATATATAGGTATTCTAATGAGTTTGTATTCCTGTCTATTCTTTACTAAGCTACTATTTATGGTCTATAGTTGTTTTCACTTTTATACAAACTATATAGCTACCTTAATAGTAACTCTTAACTCTTGTATCCATTGGGATTTTATTCTATGGTGCTTACAAGCTGAAGCATTTCATCAATTTCATTTTCACCATCAATTGAGAACACGGTCCCGTTTATAATTCCTGCATCAACTGTATATGCTCCGTCAGGAACGAATCCCATCACAAAAGTGCTGGACTCATCATTTGAGAATGAAGTAAAAAATCCCATCATTTTCATTCCGGATTCTGTGGAGTTGCCGGAAGCGGTGAATATCTTTACAACAGTTTCCGTACCATCGTCCAATGTTATTGTACGTGTGGAAGATTCCTGTGTGTTTTCAATATCATTATTTTCCCGAATTTCATTCATTCTGCTGTCCATTATTTTTGAAACCAGTTCAGTTGGCAGTTGTGCTCCGGAAGGTAATGAAAGGCGATATGTAATAATCTGTGCACTCAGGCTTTCAGGTATATCTATGGAAACCGGAAGATTGTTATCTTCTTTGAATTCCAGGACCTGCTCATTGATGTCCGATGTAAGCCTGTCATTATGATATTTGACAGTTGCAGAATTGAAAACTATTGATGTTGTCTCTGTAATGTTTTGCTCAAGAGATTTTTCCTCCATGGATATTTGTGACCATCCATAAGCTTCAAGTGCAGCATCATCTATTGTTGCAGGTGTGGTCTGTGCGGTTTCAAGACATCCGGAAATAAATAAAGCAGTAACTGTCATTATTGCCACTATTATAAGTATAAATAATCTTTTTTTATGCTGGAGCAAAACTATCACCAATAACCGTATGTATCTATTAATATATTAACCCACTTAGTCTTAAATAATGTTGGGTCCCCTTCTTTTTATAGATGCAAAAATCATATAGTTTATATTGTTGATGGTTAATAACCATATAGATAATAGATGTATGATATTGAATCACGTTTCAGGCAGATAAGAAATGTAATGATCTATATTCTGTTCCTGAACCTTGCCGTTTCTTTTGCAAAGATTGCATACGGAATGTATACCAATGTCCTGAGTATGCAGTCTGACGGTTATCATTCTCTTTTTGATGGTGTTTCAAATATAGTAGGCCTTATAGGTATACAGATTGCAGCCAAGCCACCTGACAAGGAACACCCCTACGGTCATCGCAAGTTTGAGACTCTGGCATCCATAGTAATAGCAGTTATACTTGCAGTTGTAGCTTTTGAGATTGTGCATTCCGCTTTTAATAGGTTTGGAACCGGAAGTACACCAGAAGTAACTGTAATTAGTTTTGCAGTAATGCTTGGAACAATGTGTGTCAATTACGGTGTGACAACTTACGAGCGCAGGAGAGGTATTGAACTTAACAGTGAAGTTCTTCTTGCAGATTCTGCTCACACTAAAAGTGATATCTATGTTTCACTTTCAGTTATTATCGGCCTTGTAGCCATCCATCTGGGATACCCATTTATTGATCCGATTGTTTCTGTTTTAATAGCACTGGTCATATTGCATGCAGGAGCAGAGATAATCCTCCATAGTGTGTCAATTCTGGCTGATGAGTCACAGATAGATACTGAGAAAATAGCAAACGTTGTTAGAAATGTAGAAGGTGTCATCGATTGCCATAAAATAAGAACCCGTGGTCCTCCGGGGAATGTTTTTGTTGATCTGCATGTAGAGGTTGATCCTGAAATGACAACATACAAGTCACATACCATATCCCATATTGTGCAATACAGGATCAGGGAAAATTTTGATGGAATAGAGGATGTTCTTGTCCATATAGAGCCGGCTCACACTCGGTCGGTATAAATAGTATCAAGAGGTCTATACAATTATGCCAGGAAATTCATTCGGACATTCTTTCAGAATAACAACATGGGGTGAATCGCATGGAAAAGCCCTTGGAGTCGTTGTTGACGGCATACCTGCAGGACTTGAACTTTCAGAAGAGGATATTCAAAAAGATCTTGACAGGCGAAGACCGGGCCAGAGCGAAGTTTCAACACCTCGTTCCGAATCTGATTCTGTAGAGATCCTGTCCGGTGTAATTGATGGAACAACAACCGGAATGCCGGTTTCCATGATGGTCTGGAACAAGAATGCAAAATCCAGTGCATATGATTACATAAAGAACATCCCAAGACCGGGACATGCGGATCTTGCTTATACTGAAAAATATGGTATCCGTGATCACCGAGGTGGTGGAAGGTCATCGGGCAGGGAAACCATCGGCAGGGTTGCCGGAGGTGCTGTTGCCAGGAAACTCCTGTCACAGAAAGGAGTTGAGGTTTTTGCTCATGTAACAGAACTTGGTGGTGTAAAAGCAAAATCACTCTCATTTGAGGAAATACGCAGCAACGTTGATAGCAATGTTGTACGCTGTGCTGACCCGGAAGCTGCTGAAAAAATGCTGGAGCAGGTAAACAAAGCCCGTTTTGAAGGTGACAGTATCGGTGGTATTGTGGAAATTATTGCTACCGGTGTTCCGGCAGGACTTGGTGAACCAGTATTTGACAAACTGGATGCGGATATTGCCTGTGCAATGATGGGGATAGGAGCTGTAAAGGGTGTTGAGATTGGTGCAGGTTTTGAATGTGCCGGAATGAAAGGCAGCCAGATGAATGATCCTATTAGACTCAATAATGGAAAGGTAACTCCTGCAGAGAACAACGCCGGCGGAATCACGGGTGGAATATCTACAGGGATGCCTGTGGTCTGCAGGATAGCAGTAAAACCCACTCCTTCCATATCAAAGTCCCAGAAAAGTGCTGATATGGATGGAATGAAAGAAATCGATGTAGAAATACATGGCCGCCATGACCCGACAATCCCGCCAAGAATGGTTCCGGTTGCAGAGTCAATGATGGCACTTGTGCTTGCAGATCATATGATCAGGAGTGGACGTATTGGTCCTGACTCCCTTCTATGATTTTCCACCAGAATTTGATTATAATTCGATTTTCATTATTCATTTTTAGTTGATGGGGAGATATCCAATCTCTTTGATTATTACTTGTCCCTGTTCACTCAGTACATAGTTTATATACTCTCCAATTTCCCCTTCTGGTTCACCGTTAGTGTAATACTGAAGTGGTCTTGCCAATGGATATTCTCCTTGCAGGATTGATTCCTGCTCCGGATGGAAAACTCCTTCTGAGGTTTCAAGGCCAAGCATTTTCACGCTACTATCAGCATAAGCCAGTCCTATATAACCAATGGCTGCACTATCTGATGCAACAGTCTGTACAATAGCTTCCGTATTTGGTTCGGTCACCGCTTTAGAACTGTAGTCTTCATCTTCAAGTACGTGTTCTTTGAAAAAAGCGTAAGTTCCTGAACTGGTATCGCGCACAAGCACTTCAATTTCTTCATCCTGGCCACCAAGCTCTTTCCAGTTAGTAACTTCTCCGGTATAGATTTTTTTCAGTTGCTCAATAGTTAAACTGTCAAATGAGTTATTTTTATTGACTATAACTGCAATTCCATCCCATCCGATGACTGTTTCTACAGGATTTATTCCTTTATCTATGGCACTTTCAATTTCAGTATCTTTTATTTTTCTTGATGCCATGGCAATCTCCACTTCTCCTTCAATAAAACTGGCAATTCCAAGGGATGATCCTCCTCCAATAACAATTATCTTATTTTCAGGATATAGCTCCATGAAAGATTCAGATTCAGCTATTGAAACCGGTAAAATGGTGTCAGAGCCTTTAATGAAGATCTCATTTAAAGTAGTGTCTGTGCTATCAGCCGTGTAATTATTTTGATTGCTTGATATCGTATTTTTTATATTTTCATCATTGTTTTGTCCGTATAATGAAAATAAAGATATCAATATGAATAATGCTATTATAATGGCAAATATTGTGTAGTTTTTATTTTGAGACAATTAACACACCCATTATTTAGATAATCGTTTCGATATATAAATACTGTCAATTTATGATAAACAGGTGATTTTATATAGTTTCAATCCCAGTTTAAATAAATTATGTTGCGTAATATAATTATGTAGGTATTTTTAAATATCAATTAAGACTGTTGGGATACTGATATGAAAAACAAGCCAATAATACGTTGCAGTGGATGTATTTTTGTACTGCTACTCATTTTTACAACAGTAATCATTTCCAGCGGTTGTTTTGAATCTGAGGAAGCAGTGACAGTTTCTCTTAAAAATACCGAAACATTAACACAATCTGATATCAACGATAAACCTGTGCGTATCGGCGTATTCGCCATGGCGTCTCCAAAAATAACAATGGAGTATTATAATGATTTTTTAAATTACCTGTCTGAGCAGACAAACCTTGAGTTTGAACTTGTGCAACGTGATAATCCTGCTGAGATCAACTATCTGCTTGAAACCGGTTATCTTGATTTTGTATTTGTGAGAGAGGAAGATTATCTTTCAGGACATGATGATTTTGGTCTTGAAATTGTCGCAGTGCCTGTCATCAATGGTGATCTGTATTGTTCATCACTGGTAATCGTAAGAGGGGATTCCGGGATAGATTCCCTTGAGAATCTCCACGGAAAAAAATTTGCATTCAATAGTTATCGTTTTAATAGGGGTGACATTGTTCCGGATTATATGCATCCTTTTATTGACGGTTCACCGGACGACTTCTTCTCCGGTTATATTTACAGCAATAGTCAGGATAATTTTATAGATATGGTTCATCAGGGAAGCCTGGATGGTGCTGAAATTGATTGTATAATGTGGTCTTACATGGTTGAAAGTTCATCTGAAGATTACTCTGATCTTAGTATAATTTATTCTTCTTCAGGTCAGCTTGTTCCTGTAGTTGCTGTGAATCCGGATATTGATCAGGAACTAAAGAATGATGTAGCTAAGACATTGCTTGGTATGCATGATTCCAGAGAAGGTCGTGAGGTTCTTGAAGAAATGCATTTCAATATGTTTGTTGAAATGGACCATGAAACATATGCAGAGTACGGAAATAACTTGTGAGGAGTAAAATGGAAGATAGAAACAGTAACATAATGGAAAAACTGGTCACAAGCATTGATGACTTCAGTATCCGTACCAAACTCATCCTCACTGTTGTCAGTATAATCCTTGTACTCGGTGTCCTTATGGGTTCTTACCTTAATGTCGTGCAGACAAATATGATGAAAACTGAGCTCAATGAAAAAGGAATTTCAATAACCCGTAATCTTGCAGAGAATAGTGTAAACCCTATACTTACCGATAATCAGGTTCGTCTCCAATGGCTTGTGAAAACCATCAAAGAGAGTGAAACTGAGGTTGTGTATGTATTCATAACTAATGAACATGGTGAAGTCCTGGTTCACACGTTTAGTGGTGGATTTCCTGTAGATCTAAAGGGAATAAATCCTGCAGTAGATGAAACCAATACACTGTTGCTTGATACTGAACTGGGATACATCAGGGATATTTCATGTCCTATTCTTGAGGGAAATGCAGGGGAAGTTCATGTAGGAATGTCTCAGGAGAACATCAGGACAACGGCTGATAAATTCACAAGATATCTCATTTTGTTTGTACTATTGCTTCTTGTGGTTGGTTCCTATGTTGCGTATCTTGCAGGTTCTGTAGTTTCCAATCCTATTCTGGAATTGAAAAAATCAGTAGAAACATTCGGAAAAGGACATCTGGATCACAAGGCCTGCATAAGTTCAAATAATGAAATAGGCCAGTTAGCTAAATCTTTTAATGACATGGCAGACCATATTGGATACCTTATTGAGGAAAAGGAGAAGGCATCAAAAGAGATACTTGAAACACGTAATTATCTGACCAAGATAGTTTCAGGGAGTCTCGATGGAATAATTGTTATCGATAATAGTGGTAAGATAGAATTTGCCAATGAAGCTTTCATCCAGATCTCTGAAACAAGTATGGACCGGATTGTCGGTTATGATGTTCTTTCTTTTGTTATTGATAATAAGGATTTGACATCTTTTTTTGAATCTCCTGATAAGAATATCACTTTTATCAGAGAAATGAATTTCCGGGCCGGTAACGGCAAAATGAAATCAATAATGATGAGTATAGCCGTTGTTGAGTACCGCAATGAGCTAAAATATGTTGCAGTTGCCAAGGATATTACTGAAATGAAAAAACTTGAGCAAATGAAGCGTAATATAATAGCAAATATTTCCCATGAATTGCGCACTCCTTTGAATATCATGAAAGGCTATGTAGAAATTGCCATTGATGAAGAGAATATGCAAAAAAGGAATTCTTTCCTTGAAAAGTCACTGAAAGCGCTTGAAAGACAAAACTGGATGATACAGGATCTTCTGGAGGTCGCCAGGTCTGATGATGAACTCGAGAAAATGGATATGGTCAAAACAAGCATCAATAGTATTGTTGATATAGCTTTCAAGTCTTTCAATGGTAAAATGGAAGCCTCAGGACTTGATATCAATGTTATCAAGGGCAATGATATGTTTGTACAGGGTGATCCTGAAAAACTGGCATATGCCTTAACAAAGGTTTTAGACAATGCTTTGAAGTTCACAGGCAAAGGCGGAAGTGTAGAGATAGGCACTTTGCAGGAAGACACCGGAGCTCTTGTCTATGTAAAAGACACAGGTGTTGGAATTCCGGAGGATCAACAGGATCTGATTTTTGAAAGATTTTATCAGGTTGATTCCTCGTCGACCCGTAAATATGGCGGCAACGGACTTGGTCTGGCTATTGTTAAAAATATCATTGACCAGCACGGAGGAAAAATCTGGGTTGAGTCTACCGTGGAAAAAGGAAGTACATTCTATTTTACAGTTCCTGGATTTTGATACTAAAAAACCATTTTCATCTATATAGATTATGTATATTCTACCTATCTATTAAGGTAAGCTTTATAGCCCAAATCCTGTCCATTAGTCATATCTTCCTTTGGGTTGTGAAAAGATGGATACAAGAAAAGTACAGATCACAGGAAAATCCACATATGTGGTTACCCTCCCCAAAAAATGGGCCACTCGCTCAAAACTGGAAGCTGGATCCCATATTTCCATTTATTATCAGGAAGATGGTTCTCTGCTTCTTAAACCTCCAGGGGTAAAATCTTCTAATAAAACAAAAAAGATAAAATTTAACAAAGAACTTGAGCATATAAAAAGAGATCTTGTAGGTCTGTATATAATAAGTGATCACCAGACAATAGAAATTTCAGGTAATGATATTCCGGCAGCAGCACGCAGGGAAATTAAAGACCTTTGCCATCGTCTTGTAGGTCTGGAAATGGTTGAAGGTGATGAGAAAAAAATAGTCATCAAGAATTTTCTGGACACGGAAGATTTCACCATTGAAAAAGGGCTCAAGAGGATGTCTTCACTCGTTTATCTCATGCTTGATGAACTAGCATCTGCCTTTGAGGAAAATGACAAAGAATTGTGCAATCACATAATATCCCGTGATGATGACCTTGACAGAATGTTCCTGCTTGTATCAAAGCAACATGTAGAGCGTCTGAACCTTAAGAAACCTTCAAAACATGATAAGCAGACTCTGGTTGAATCATTTTATTACCGGCTTGCTGCCAATGACATAGAAAGAATCGGTGACCACATATCTAAAATATCATTGCATTTCTCTTACATTAGTCTGCCTCAGGAAGTACTTGCAATACTTGTTGACCTGTGCAGGGAGTGTCAATCCCTTTTCATGGATAGTACCGAAGCTTTGCGCCAGTCAGACAGTGATATTGCAAACAATGTAATGGGGAGAGAGGACATCTTCAACAAAATGCTCATAAGTGCTGCCCAGCTCCCAACTGAGGAGTCTATAGAACTTATAATTGACAGTTTCAGCAGGATAAAGGATTATGCGTCAAATATTGCAGAGTCTGCTATCGATTTATCGCAATTATAGACTCATCCCTCTTTTTCTCTGCGTGGGTGTAATTATTGATTACTCCCTTACCTTCTATTTTGCAGGCAGCATTGAAAGGATACTGGAATATGAATTCAGCCCGACACTGGTATTTGCAGTCAGGCACAACATCGTTCTTCCATATCTGGCTTTAACTGTTGTTTTCTATTATTTCATGGGATATACTATACTGAAGTTCCTTGAAGATGAGGAGATCTACCCGATAGGTGTTTTTATTATCCTACTCATGAGCCTTACACATGTTCTTGGTGGTCTGTCATGGTTTGTGCTAAGTGAGACGTATTCTAATATGATTTTCATGCTTTCCATGACTTCCATAATCATTGCCATATCGGTATTCGGATATGAAATATTTAAACGGGGATGACCTGGGAACGTGGTTCATGGATAACTGGAGTTATCCCGAAGGGTCCGGTGAAGCCGGCGTTTTCCCAACAGAAAAAACAATATGTTCTGCAAACAGTTTGTACTTTTTCACAGTGTCGTCTGTAGAATTCTTGATAAGTACAATAGTTCTTGTAATAATCTTCTATTAAGAATCATAGGAATGTGCCGCCTTCGGCGGATGCTTACTTTTTTTTAGCTTAATGGTTGTTTTTGTAGAAATGAAAATGGGAAATGGTTGCTTCATTTATATAGTCTATTTAGTACACAATAGTAGAAATGGTTGTATGTAATTCCTTTGTGCAAGGGATATATGATTACGTGTGTATTCTGCAAATTATGAAGAGAATAGTCAGTTTGCTGGCAGCGGTGGTACTTTCCCTATATACCTTCTATTCAACATGCTGGTACACAGCCTCCTCTTTTTTTAACATGGCTGTACCCTTTGTTTTCGTTACTCTAGCGGGATATGCACTGCTGATATACGTTCTGTCCAGAAAAGTATCCAAAAAATCACAATAACGGAGTGGAGTTTGTGAGAAAAACGAAAATAAGCATACTCTGTCTGTTATGCATGGTAGTATTACTGCTGTTCTCTTCACATCTACCTCTTGCATCTGCAAATACAGAGTGTCCATGTGATGATCTTGATTATTGCATCGAATGGGTAGATGAAGGTAGTATCAGTGTCCAGTGGGGCCAGGTTGAAACCGTTGCTATCAATGGTGAGGTTTATACATTCAGAGCTGATGATTTTGATGAGGACTTGAATGCTGCTCTGATTTCCATTGAGCGTGATGGGATTGTGCGCAAAGAGTTCCTTTTCCTGACTGGATCATCTGACAGAAGATGGCTTGAATGGGACAATGAAGTAGCAGTTGTTATTGCTGATATAACTCTTGATGGCTATAAGACTCCATCTGTAAAACTGGAATTGTATTCTCGTGGCCGTCCTTCACTTGAAATTGAATTTGAAGCAAGTGAAGAGACAGTTCAGGGTGTTGATGTTTCTTCTGAACAGTATGCTCCTGGAGAAGAAAAGCAGATTGATGTTACTATAAAAAACACAGGGGATGCATGGATCGAGAATGTTATTCTTGAGATCGATACTGATGAGATGAGGGTACGTTCAAGAGGAGATTTTGAATACAGGGATGGTATCCTAAAGGAAAATCTGGGTTGCCTTGCAGTAGATGATAGTATTGAGATGAATTTTACAGTTGTGGCTCCTGAGTGGGATGGTGTAACTTCTCCTTATGATCTGGTTTATTACATTAATGCTACTGCAAATGGGTATGATATAAAAGAAAACGATTATCAATTCACTGGTTCTCTGGAGCTTGGTTGCACAGATCCTGATATTGAGGTTGTAATGGAATTAACTACAGATGAATTCAATATGACTTCTTGGTATGTGAATAACCTTGATATAAATACTGCCAGCTATAGTTCAAGTGATTATGAAATAAGGGATGCAGAAGAATTTACATTTTTAAGGACGCGTATTTTTAATACAGGTCTTTACACTCTAAGCAATATTGATGTTGATTTTCCAGAAATATCTGAAGATCTGGTTATAGCTGAAAGCTATGAATCGGGGGATTATTCCACAATGGAAGATAATGGTCAATACTATCTGGGTCTAAAACTTGTGGCTATTAAATCCGGTGACTATTCATTTGATGAAGTAGTTGTACAAACAAGTTTCTTCGGTGAAAATCTTTCGTGGAAATCCGGATCAGAAAGTCTGAAAGTGCATGGTCCGCATATTGTGCTTGATAAAAAGCTAACAAGATCCGATTCTGACTACACTGTTTCTCTTGATATTTCCAATGATGGCGACCGTGCAGCCTGGATCAATCTGGTTGATACTATTCCTGATGAATTGGATTATGTAAGCGGAAGTTTGGAAAAGAGTCTGGAAGGAAGTGATCTGCCTCTTAGTGAGTGGGATCTCAGTACAACGGTGGTTAATGGTACGCAAACAGTTTCTGTAACAGGGGTATTGCTCCCTCCTGGTTCATCACTTTCCATGTCTTACGAGTTCTCTTCTGATGAAATACCGGATCTGCCTGCAGCTATTTGCAAATTCAAATCGATATGGAATTATGAAGGTGAAGCCCAGTCTTCTTATTATGTAGGTGGTGTTGAGGTTAAACAGTACTGGAAACCTCTGAATGGTGGATGGGTAACTGAAGCTGATATTACCGAAAATAGTACTGTTGCAGTGCCCATAACTGTTGTTGAAGATGAGCCAGAAATTGTGAATCTTCCTGAAGATGATGCAGAGGATGAATTTAATTCAGTTGATGATGAAATGCCTGATACTTCTGATGTTGTACTGGAAGTAGAAACTGAATCTTCAACTTCATTCTTATCAAAAATTATCTCTCCTATCATCAATATATTTGACAAAGCACAGCAATTAGTAAGCAATATTTTTAAAGGTGCTCTTAGTGGAGTATCTTCTGTTTTTGGTATTGCTGAAGGAGCTGCTGTAGATGCTGTTGAAAACTATCTCTATGCAGTTGTTATAGGTATAGCACTTGTCGTATTCCTTCTGGTATACACTTTAATTTCAAAATAATCCTATTTTCTTCTTTTCTGCAAATATTTTATTTATTCAATATACATCTACCTTTTTTTGTATGCTTCTTGATTAATTGAATTATCAAAAAATATGATGGCTCTTGGTCATTTTTATAAATGCATTCTTTCTTAATAATAGAATATAGTTCTCTATGTTGCATTTATATGGAATTATTTGTTGTATATGCACCAATATATAGAGATATTGGAATTCTATATGGTTTATTGTACTATATACATTCCTTGTACAAGCATTATATATCCGCATACCAATTAGGTGCCAGAGCGATTAAAACCCGCTCTGAATAGGAACATAAAATAAATTGGTGTACGATAAATATGTTTAAGAAAATTTTCAACGATGAAGCTGGTGTTTCACCTATCGTTGCTACCCTCGTTTTAGTAGTAGTAGCAATCGCAGGCGCAGCAGCTGTAGGAACCATCATGGGTTCATTCTCAAGTGACGTATCTGACGAAGCAAGTGCAGCTGACGCAACCTCAGCAGCATCAACCGAACTCCTTATCGCAGGTTCAACAACCGTTCAGCCAGTTTCTGAACTTCTTGCAGAAGCATACATGGATGAGCACAACGGTATCAAGGTAACAGTACAGGGTGGTGGCTCTGGTGCAGGTATTACCTCAACAGAACTCGACATCATTGACATCGGATCAGCATCCAAACCAGTAGATACAACCACAGATCACCCTGATCTTCAGGTTCACCAGATTGGTGGTAGTGCTGTAGTAGTAATCGCAAACGGTGCACTTGAAGGGTACAACACAACACAGGCTGAGCTCTTTGCAATCTACTCCAACTGTACAGATGGTAAGTCATACTATGCAATATCTGGTAGCAACTTCACCTCAGCAACATCCGGTTCACAGGTAACAGTATACCAGAGATCCGAGGCAAGCGGAACAGAAGAAACATTCGCAAAGTACCTTGATGGTGCATTCGGTGATGCAAAGGATGTAGATGATTCCGAGGCACTCGGTGCAGTAGGTAACGCTGGTGTACTTGCAGCTGTCGAAGACACAACAAACTCAATCGGTTTCGTAGACTTTGGATTCGCAGTCAGCTCCGAATCTGTAACAATCGTTGGTGTAGACGGATACAACGATGTAACTGAAGACAACGTACTCGACTGCCTTGCAGGTAAGGATACCTATCAGGAAGATCTTACAAGACCACTCAACTACCTCACAAATGGTAACCCATCAACAGTTGAGCAGTCCTTCATCAACTTTGCAATGTCTCCAGTTGCAACACAGTATTTCGAAGATGTAGGATACTTCTCAATCATTGACTTCAGCTAAGTTTGAACTGAGATTTGTGCAATAGCACAAATCTAATCTTCTTTTTTTATTTAAAACGATGAGCATGAATAACAGAAGCCGACTTTTACATACTATTAATCTTATTATTTTATCCTCTGCTATATTTACAACATTTTTTGGTTCCGGTACCCAAGAAGCGAACAAAAGAGTACTATACAACAGCTCTGCAAATCTGATATTTTTTGCATGTGCAATTATTGTATCACTTATTGTGATTTTTTTTGTAGGGTTCATATTCTACACTGCCTTCCCGGTGTTCCAGAGTCAGGGAATAATTAATTTCCTCATTACTGATGAATGGAACTATGGTAGGAATACCTATGGCATCAAAACATACATTATGGGCACCCTTATAATGACCATTGTAACTCTGATAATGGCAGTACCTATAAGTATTTTTACAGCAATATTTCTGTCTGAGATTGCATCTCTCCGCCTTGCTTCCTCAATAAGACCTTTCATCGAATTACTTGTAGGCATACCATCTGTGGTCTACGGTATATTTGGTCTTTTCGTGCTTGAAAATATTTTTCAGAATTATATAGAACCAATCCTTTCTTCGGTTCTGGGTTTCATTCCGATATTTGTTGATGTGAACCCCCAGTCGGGACTGGGTGTGTTGCTGGCATCAACAGTTCTGTCAATAATGGTCTTCCCAACAATTACAACAATTTCTGAGAATGCCATACGTTCTGTATCTGTAGAGAACAGGCATGCTTCATTATCTTTGGGTGCCAACAGGTGGGAGACTATAAGTAAGGTAGTCCTTCCAGCAGCCTCCAGTGGAATAATGACTGCAGTGGTACTTGGAATGATGAGGGCAATGGGTGAAACAATGGCTATAGTGATGTTGCTGGGCAATGCAAATACCATTCCTTCTTCAGTAATGGGTCCCGGTTATGCAATGACATCGAAGATCCTCAATGATATTGGTCATCACTTCAATGAACCAGGACCACGGGCTGCATTGTTTGGAATTGCAGCAGTCCTTTTTGCAATTGAAATCGGTTTTGTTCTTGTCTCAAGATATCTGGGTGGTAGAAATGAACTATAGAAAAACAAAAGAGAAATTTTATATATTTCTGTGCTATTTCTCGGCAGTTCTGGCAACAATGGCCCTTTTCGGGATACTTGGAAAGATTGCCTTTGAAGCTCTTCCAAGTCTGAATCTGGAATTTTTACTTACTCCTGAAAATGAAGCTAAAGGGTTTGGAGGCGGAATAGCAAATGCAATAGTGGGAACAATTCTGCTTTCATTGCTATCTACAATAATGGCTTCTCCCATTGCAGTAGGAACTGCACTATATATGAAGCGCTATGCCAAGAATAAGCATCTAATAAATAATTTTAGTTTCATTATCGATGTACTTTCTGGAACTCCTTCAATTGTTCTTGGAATATTTGGATTGATGATCTTTGTTTATCATATGCGCTTCATTACCGGTGGTTTTTCACTAATTTCCGGTGCAATTGCCCTTACGATTCTGATTCTACCCGTAATTGAGCGCTCAGCAGAAGAGGCTATTAAATCTGTTCCGGCAGAATTGGAGGAAGCAAGCTATGCACTGGGAGCTACAAAATGGGAAACAATAAGCAAAATAACCCTTCCAAATGCAGCTACAGGTATTGTCACAGGTATAGTTCTCAGTGTGGGAAGAGCTGCTGAAGAATCTGCAGTTGTGGTTTTGACTGCCGGTTATTCTCAGTTTATGCCCGAGTTTGGTGTATCTGCAAAAGAGAGTATGCTTTTTGGAATACGTATATCTCCATTACAGAATTTGGTAGCTTCACTTCCAATTACAGTGTACCATTCATTTGAATTCCCAAGTATGGTATCTCCATCAGAGGGTTTTGCAGCTGCATTTGTGCTAATAGTCATTGTTATGCTAATAAATGCCATTACCCGTCTTATCGTCTGGAGGCGCAGAATTGGCTAAACTTCAACTGCGCTCTAGATTCACCAAAAAAAAGTCATCTGAGGCAGTTGAAACAGCAGATGACAGGGCATCAGTCTCTGATGCTGGATACGTGTCAGACTTGCCAGTTGAAACAATTGAATCCGCAGAAGAGGATGATTTTTCCGGCAATGGTCACATAAGCGAAGAGGAAATAATTTCAGTCTCAGACGAACCTGAAATCATAGATAATCAGGAAATATCTGAGGATTTTTCCCTAAATACTGAAGACGATATTAATGATGTTTCTTTGAAACCAGAACCTGATATTATTGTTGAGGAATCAGAAGTCTCAGATCCGGATGAAAAAACAGAAAAAAAGAAAAAGTTTGGTTTTAAGATTGGTAAAAAGGAAAAGAAGCCAAAGAAATCTTCCAAAAAAAGTGATTCAGTAGCTTCAATAGAAGAGCCTGAAGTACAAAGCTCAAAACCTGTAAAAAAGAAATCAAAATTCAATCTAGATCTGAACCTGAATTTCGGTAAAAAAAAGAAAAACCTTCCAGAAACCGAAAATAACGATGATGTCGCATCTGGAGAAATACAGGGACAAGAGTTAACTGAAGAATCTGCTGTTTCATCACTTGTTAAAAAGATAGAGCAGATAATATCTCCAAAACCGGAAATTATCGAAGAGATGGAGTTCATCGTTGGTGAAATCACAATTCCTGCACCGGGAGTTCCACAAAAGGAAGTAAACATCACATATGAGGTTACTTCCGGGTTCCAGTATGTTCATATTGAATTTACCGGGGAGTCTCTTCAGTATCAGTGCCTTGAACCTCCGCTCAGTGAATCTGAAAAAGAGGCAATGTTCATTGTGCAGAATGCTTTTGATAAAATGGCACACTCTGAGATTCTTCTCGTTGAGGAAGAAGATCGTGTCGAGGCTCTCAGGGATAGGTTTGATCTTATAGTTGACATCTACCGTCTGAAACTTACCGAAACCCAGAAAGACAAATTCTTCTATTACCTTCACAAAAAATACATGGGCTTTGACAGGATGGACCTTTTGATGAAAGATCCATATATTGAAGATATTACCTGTAACGGTCCCTTTACTCCACTTTATGTCAACCACAGGGTTTACGGTTCTGTTGCAACGGATGTAATCTATGAAGAAATCGAACTCAACAATTTTGTCATGAGAATGGCACAGGCAGCAGGCAGGCATATTTCCGTGCTGGAGCCTATCAGGGATGCAACACTTGTGGATGGGAGTCGTGCAAATCTGACACTTGGAAAAGAGGTCACAAAAAGAGGTTCCACATTCACCATCAGGCGTTTCAGATCCAATCCGGTTTCATGCATTGATCTGATGAATTACAAGACCTATGATTCTACAGTTCTCGCTTATTTCTGGCTCATGGTGGAATACAAACGTTCCGTACTTGCAGCCGGAGGAACAGCTTCAGGAAAGACAACTACCCTGAACGCTCTTGGTGCTTTCATTCCACCGGAATATAAGATTGTATCCATTGAAGATACTGCGGAAATGAACCTCATGCATCCAAACTGGACTCAGTCTATCACAAGAGCAGGTTTTGGAGGCAGTAGTGAAGGTGGTAAATCCGCGGGAGATATCGAACTTTTCGACCTGCTTAAAGCTGCTTTGAGACAAAGACCAGAATACATAGTGGTTGGTGAGGTTCGTGGTGCTGAAGCCGGTACACTTTTCCAGGCAATTTCCGTTGGTCACCCATGTATGGGGACGATACACGCAGGTTCCATTCAGGAACTGCTATCAAGGGTTGAATCCGAACCAATGAACGTGCCAAGGAACCTTTTTGCCAGTGTTGATATGGTAATTTTCAACTCCATGATCAAAGTTGGTGAACATTTCCTCAGACGTGCTCTGAGAATTGTAGAAATAGTGGAACTTGATCCTGAACGTGGCGACCTCATCACAAATCCTGTATTTAAATGGAATCCCATCACGGATGAGTATGAGTACAGTGGCAGCAGTGCAATGTTTGATGACATCAATGATGAATTTGGTATCGATCAGTATGAACTGGTAAGGGAAATGGATCTCAGGGCAAGATATCTGGAAGGGCTTGCACGTGATGGAATTACTGATTATGAGGATGTGGCCAGAGCCATCAGAAGGTATTCACGAGAAAAAGATGAATTGCTGGAGATGACTCACTAAATGGTCAAGACCCAGGATGTCGATGTCCATCAGGCTTTCAATGATGGAAGTACTAACAAGTATATTGAAAAATATAAGATGTTCTGTTATGTCTTTGGTAAACACATAGACAAAAAACCACAGGATGACATCGCTAAGTCACTCTATCAGGCAGACATGGTGCTTACTCCGGGGATGTTCATGTCTCTGGCATTGGTTACCGCAGGTCTGGCTTCAGGAATAGTGTTTTTATTATCAGTTTTACTTTTTACAAAATCATCATCTCCACTTGTCTACATATCTGTACTTACCTTCCTGACATTCGGACTAACCGTAAGCGGTTTTCCGTTCATGTTATACAACAAAGTTTCCAACAAGAACATGAATATTGAGCAGGAACTGCCTTTCACTCTCGGGTACATGACCATTCTTGCAAGTTCGGGTTCTTCACCTATGGATGTTATCAGGAAAGTTGCAATCGAGGACTATGGTGACGTTTCAGTTGAATTTGGTAAAGTAATGTATCGTGTGGATGTTCTTGGTGAAGATGGTGTAAGTGCCATGAATCACCTCATACGCAACACATCATCTGAATCCCTAAGGGCAATATGCATTGATCTTGCCAATGCCATGCAGTCCGGTGGTGGCCTTCGAACTTATCTTGAAATGAAATCCAGGGAACTCATGGACATGAGGAGAAAAATGCAGCAGGAGTTCGTGGATTCTCTTGGAGTTTACGGTGAAGGTTATCTGAGTGGAGTAGTTATGAGTGTTGTACTTGTAGTCCTGATGATCGTGGTTACAAGTGCTCTTGGAATTGATCTTGGTCCATTTACGGCCAAACAGATGTTCCAGTTCTTCGTTTACTTCATGTTACCTTTCATAAACATCGTTTTCCTGATTTTATTATGGATGAAATATTCAAGGAGCACTCTATGAATATTGAAAAATATCGTCTGACAGCAGAGCGTTATCATCAAATGCTGACTATACGTTATGATATCAAGCGTGAATATCTCACATTAGGTATCCCTGTCTTTATTGCATTAATGATCGTGGTCATGGCTTTAATTACCGGTCATTCCTTTGTAACTGATGAAGCTGCAGCTGGCGGTGCAGCAGTTAGTGACGAAGCTGCTGCTAAACAAGCTGCATATGAGCAACTTGTAGCTGAAATGGAGGCTGCAGAAGCTGCAGAAAGAGGTGAGGTTGTAGCCACCGAAGAGGAAGAGGTAGAACCAGAAACTGAAGAGGATAAACCAAAAGATGATTTGGATCATATTATGGTGTTTGCAATACTTGTGGCTATTATTCCATATTCTATAGATTCATTCATAGAAAAAAGAAATCTTCAAAAAAGAGAAGTCGCTTTCAGTGAGTTTCTGTATAAACTATCCGAACTGATGCGTGGCGGTATAGATCCTGTCAAGGGTTTTATCAATCTCTCCAAGACTAATCTTGGAGCAATCAGCACTCATGCACAGGATGCTGCATCTTCAATGGTGCTTGGAAAATCCTTTGAGGAATCTATGCACAGAATGTCAGATTCAATGAAAAGCCGTCTTGTTTCCAGATATATTGACGTCGTCGTTCAGGCTGCTTATACTGGTGGTAATGTGGCTGACCTGTTATTCCGGACCTCAGAGGACATGAGATCAGTGATTGCTATCCAGCGAGAAAAGGAAGCAAATTTGAAGCAGTATATTGTAATTTTCTACCTTGCTCAGGGTATTATCGTAATGTTGACATATATTCTCTCAACATCCCTGTTACCTCTTATTCAGGGTGTTGGAATGGAAATGCTTGGTGGTGCAGGTCTTTCGGATATTGACTTTGAGCGTGGTTTTTTCCATATGATTATACTTAATGCTCTCTTTGGTGGACTTATAGTCGGACAGATTACAGAAGGTGAGATCAAGCATGGATTCAAACATTCAGCTATATTGATAGCCTTGAGCTATGTTGCATGTGTTACATTGCTTCTTCCGGCAGGTGTGGGTAGCACATACATGGTTACTGTAGTTTCAGGCGATGCACAGGAAGTTATGGGTGGTATTCCCTTACAGCAGCCAATTATATTCAATATAACTGATGTAGATGGAAATCCTGCTGCAGGTACGTTTGTCAAAATGACAATAACACCCACTGGAGTGATCACAAGTTCTATGACTGAGGATGACGGAACAGTAACTGTGTCCCCGGTTCCGGGTTCAACTGCAGGTACGTATGTTGTAACTGCAACAGCTGGTGAATCTCAAGGTACAGCAACAATAATTGTGAATGAAGGAGGAGGGGATTAATCTCCTTTTTTTAAAAAAGAATATAAGTTTTAACCAACTCTTTCTCTCATATCCATGGTGATTCCCTGGCTGGTTACATTATATGCAATCATTTTATTCAGGGGAATGCTGCCTTTCATTTTTGGAATGTTGATGTATCTGTTGATTTTGCCAGCTATATATTCGGTTCTGAACTGGATGACACCGTCGACCATGGAGCGGATTATCTTCTCGGCTCTTTCCGGAAGTATGCCCATGTCGGCTGAAAGCAGGAATGTGATGTTTTCTTTTCGGCTGATGCTGATTAATGCTTCAATGGTTTCGGATATGACTTCTGTATCTTCATGAACAAACAGTGCGGCGAACATATCAATGATGCACACGTCGGCTTCACTTATGTTATGCAACAGTGACCCGTTATTCTCCCCGTGGAGCCTGCTGTAAAGCCTGTGACGCTTATAACACATATCCAGAAGGGCAATATGGTCTGAAAAGTTGCCTATGGCTGTTAGGAGCTCAGGTTTTGTAATAGAATCAAACTTGTTCATTTCTTCTTTCAGGTCATTTTCTGAGTTTCTGGTAGATATATAGAATACCTTTTTTCCGCTTCTTAGAGCATCAGAAGTAATCTTTCGGAAAAAGACACTTTTTACATCTCCTATGTCTTCTTCTACCAATAGTACCACATTGGAAGGTACGTTTTTTAAACCAAAGCTAGTCAGCACCATCAAAACCCTAAAAGTAATCATTGCTTAAATGGTTTTGGAAGAAAATGCCAAAAACTATAGACTATAGGGTTCTATATATATTACAGAAACAAAGTATATAATCGGTAATACACTTCTCATCACAGATGGCTGGCAACGATATGAAAGCGTTTTTTAACGACAACCGCGGTGTTACTGTTGTATTTGGCACTCTGTTATTGATATTGATCACTATTATCGCTGCTTCAAGTGTTGCCTACATGATATCCACTACCCAGAAGCAGGCTATGGATCTTGAAAGCCATCAGAATTCAGTTGAGAACGAAAACCTCAAAATAGTTTCCATTGATCCACAGGGTAACGGTTCTAAATGGGAATCGATTGATCTGAAAATACTCAATCTCAATATTGAGGATTCCTACATATCGGCAATCCGCATCAATGACGGATATTTCCTTTATTTCCGGGCTTATGATGATTATTCATCTGAAAATTTTGATACTTATAATGGATATCCGGCGGTTTACAATGCAAATCACAGATTGAAAATACCTGCAACTAAAAGTAAAACCGTTCATCTTAATTTTTCAGACATAGATGTTCAGGGAATTGAAACAATTGATACTGCAGCATGGACTAATAATAGCATAGATTTTACATATTCTCTTAAAAAACATCCATGGGATGCATTTGGAGAATATCCATTCACTTATAATCTGACCTATGAAAACGGAACAAATTGTATCGAAAATGGCAACATTACATTGAGCAATGAGACTCGTCAGATAACATTTCTGGGAAATAATTCAGGTGGAACTCTAATTAACACATCAAATTATAATCTCGAATATTCATTGAATTTCATATCGTATCCGGGCTCATCACCTTCTAAAGAGGATCCGGTTAGGGTCGAAATTATCACTTCATACATTAATGTTTTCAGGGAAGTTTTCTCTCCGCCAATGCCGGTGGCAGCAGTACAATTCAAAGTTGAGTATCTGCAAAATGGAAATGGAACCCAGAGTCCCAATAGCTACCTTATATTGGATGCTTCCGATTCCACAGATATTGACGGTTTCATCACCAGCTATAAATGGGCCATCTGGAAGGATTCAGGTAATGGGACAACAACTCTCTATGATTATGACCTTCAGGGAATGGTTGTAAGGCCTACTGGAATTGACCCATATAACGATCATAACGTAACCATCGATCTACTGATAACAGACGATGACGGCATGACCTCCAGACTAAGTCAGGTATCTGGTAACCTGACAATTCTTTAAAATCATATAAAGGAAGGATTCACATAGCAGACAAAAGAAAGATCCAGTTAACAGGTGGCTCTACTTATATTGTTTCTCTTCCCATTGAGTGGGTAAGGGAAGGTGGGCTTACTGCAGGCGATACAGTGCTTCTCACCGTAAGACCTGACAGGTCACTGCTTATAAACTCTGATCAGAGTAAAATGAAAAAGAATGTCCGCTCAAAGGTGGATATGACTGCATCTGAGGATCAGGAAGAGAATTTCAGGTTACTAGTTGCTAACTATCTTGTAGGTTATGACATTATCAGGATACTTTCTCCAGGTGGATTTTCTGCTGCTGAACGCAAGTATCTGAAAGAATCTGCACGCAGACGTCTTATTGGTATTGAAATTGTAGAGGAAACCAGAACAGAGATAATACTCCAGAACCTGCTGAATTTCCAGGATATTTCCCTTGAAAAGTCTCTTCAGAGCATGTTCCGCATTATTTATTCCATGATGGAGGACTCCGTTGTGGCATTAAAGGAAGCGGATATGGAACTTGCAAAAGACATTATTCAGAGGGATAATGATGTTGATAAGTTCTATCTTTTAAGTGTCAGGCAGATAAAAGCGGCACTTGATGATTCAACACTTGCAGGTAAGATTGGTATTAAGGATTCCAAGGACTGTCTGGGTTACCGTCTTATCATTAAACTCATGGAACGCATCGGTGATCATGTGCAGGGAATTTCCCATAGTGTTATCCAGATGGACGGTGAAAAAGGGATTCATGATGAGATTATAGAAATGGGTCTGCTTTCCCAGAAATTGTTCCAGGACTCTTTTAATGCGGTAATGAGCATTGACACTGACCTTGCAAATCATGTTATGAGAACTTCCAAGATGTCAATTGCTCTTGGAAACAAGATTATACAAAAGTCTGAGCACAGTGAAAAAGCATATTGTCTTTCAGGTGAGCGCCAGAGAAAAATAATAGAGAGTTTCCAGCGTATATCAGAATATAGTGCTGATATAGCTGAAATGGTTATCAATATGAAAGCTACCCATATTAAGCAGGCCGTATCAGAAAAGGCCCAGGCACTCGAACAGGCTTGATCTTACTGTAATTACCATTAGGTTATTGACCACGAGTACAAGTCCGAAAATGCTTACTCCTGTTCTTGACAGGTTCCATAATTTTCTGGCATAAGAATGAACTGATGCTTTTATAGAACAATAGTTCCAGTAAACTACTGCCAGTATCAGCATTTTTACAACCAGCAAAGACCATAGTCCGTGGCTTGCCATAATTCCTGAAAGAATCCCGTTTTCTTCAAATCCGTATCCATTGCTAAGCGCATGGAATGTTGTCAGAAAATCCCCTATTATGTAAAGCAGGATAATGTACCTGGCTTCGTATAAGAATTCATATATCGCTTCTGTGTTGAACAATCCTTTACTGTGTGAGTTGATATTATTAGGAAGCATATTTTCTTAGAAGCTTGCTCATATATATTGGTGGAATGTAGTTATTGCAGGAACTTATGTTCATATATTTCTTAAAATCGAATAAATAAAATTAAAATATATATTTAAATTTCAAATTATATGTATCTATATAATCTTTGAACATGAAATTTTAGCTTATTTTGGCTAAAATCCTAAAAACCGTAAATTAAGAATTAATAGAAAATAAAAGATACAAAAACAAAAAAGAAAGGTAAAATAAAAAAGAAAGAAAAAGGTTGCATATCAGAGATTCAGTTTGCTCATCCTTTCAACTGCTTCATTGATTCTTTCAACGGAGCGTGTAAGTGCAAACCTGATATAACCTTCACCATATGTTCCAAAGCCAACTCCCGGGGTTGCTACAATACCCGCTTCCTCAAGAAGCAGTTTTGCAAATCCCATTGAATCGTAGCCTTCAGGAACAGGTGCCCATACGTAGAATGTTGCTTTAGGTGCTTTTACATCAAGACCAATTTCGTTTAATCCCTTGAGCAGAGCATCTCTTCTTTCCTCATATATGGTGTTCATGTCAGCAACACACTGCTGTGAACTGGAAAGTGCAGTGATACCTGCCATCTGGATAGCATCGAAAGCTCCGGAATCAACGTTTGACTTTACCTTACCTACACCGGCAATTATGTCTTTGTTGCCCACAGCAAATGCAAGTCTCCATCCTGTCATGTTGTAGGTCTTTGATAGTGAGTAAAGTTCGATTCCAACATCCATTGCACCGTCAACACTCAGGAAGCTTGGTGCCTGGTAGCCGTCGTAGGTCATTTCTGAGTATGCGTTGTCGTGGATTACAACAATGTCGTTGTCCTTTGCAAACTGAACAACCTCTTCAAAGAACTTTTTGTCAGCGATTGCTGATGTTGGGTTGTTAGGATAATTCAGGAACATTAACTTTGCTTTTTCAAGTTTGTCCTTTGGTATTGCATCAAAGTCAGGAAGGAAATTATTCTCTTCCAGCAGAGGCATGATACAAGGCTCTCCACCTGCAAACTGTGTTCCTATCTTATATACAGGATATGCAGGATCCGGGCAAAGTGCTACATCTCCCGGATTAATGAATGCCAGAGGAATATGTGCTACTCCTTCTTTTGAGCCTATCATTGTAAGTACTTCTGAAGCAGGGTCAAGTTCAAGTCCTCTTGCTTCTTTACACCAGTCTGCTGATGCTTTTCTGAAGCTCATCATACCTGTATATGATGGGTATGTGTGTGTTTCCGGCATGCGCACAGCTTCACACATGGAATCTACGATATGATCAGGTGTCGGCTGGTCAGGGTCACCAACTCCAAGATCTATTACGTCTACTCCCTTAGCTTTTATTGCTGCTTTAGCTTCGTCTATTGTGGCAAATAAGTATGGGGGCAATGAGTTAATCCTGTCAGAATACATTTGTTCACCTATAAATTCAAAATATTTTAGCCTAATGGCATCTTAGGCACCTCATCTATGATTCGCATCTATTTAATATGATGGTATAAGGCAGAACCTTTCCTTATTTTTGCCAGATCCTGCACACAACAAAATCTATTAATAACAAAAATATATATTATAATTATATATTACTCAAACATTCACGTGGTGCGGACAATTAGCGATGATGAAAAACTGTGCACTCTGGAAAAAAGAGAACGAGAGCTGGAATGTATTTACAGTATCTCCGACCTCTTTGATCTTCATGTGCCTATTGAATCTCTGTTAAAAGGAATTCTCCAAAGATTACCGTCTGCTTTTTTGTATCCTGAATTTGCAGAAGCCTGTGCAATTCTGGACGGTAATGAATACCATACCGAAGGTTATGAAAAACATCGGGATTCATTGTCCAGTGAAATATTAGTCCATGGGGCTAAAGCCGGCACTATCCGCGTTTCCTACAAAAGAGATCTTCCTTTTCAGGACATAGGTCCTTTTCTTCACAGTGAACAAAGATTACTGAATACTGTAACCTCACGTCTTTGCAAGGTTATTGAAAGGAAAAAAGTTGAAGCCGCTTTACTTGATTCCGAGAAAAGATACAGACTAATATTTGATGCATCACCACTGGGTATTTTTGTAGACCGTAGAGGAACTATAACTCACTGTAACAGGAGTTTTATGAATATTTTCCAGCTTCAGAAAACAGATGTTCTGGGTTCGGAAATATTTGATTTTGTCAATGATGATTCACTTAATAGATTACTGGCAGGTAATTCGCCAGATCTGCGCCCTTTCTATGAGAACGAATATTCTGCCACTATCTCAGGCAAAGAGAAATACCTGAGATCTTATTATGTGCCACTCAGGGGAAAAGAAAACAATATTGATGGTGGCATCTGCCTAATAGCAGACATTACAGCCAACAAGAATTTTGAAGAAGAACTGGAAAACCAGAAAGAACTTCTTACAAGCACTTTCAATGCACTTCAGGATCTTATCATTGTGATAGATCGTGATATGAATATTGTCACAAGTAACTGGAAAGGCGATATAATTGAACCTCAAAATCCGGAAAATCTGCATCCACCGGTATGTGAATCATTAGGGCCTACTTTAATGCCATGCGAACCCTGTCCGATAAAGGAAGTGTTCTCAACAGGTTCAATGAATGAATTTGAACACACAGATCCCAGTGACCACAGGGTGCGGGATTTCAGGATATTTCCGGTCTATGATACTAAAGGTGACGTGATGATGGCTGTAAGCCATATTCGTGATATCACCGAGCGCAAGGAAACAGAGGATGCTCTTAAGAGATCAACAACTGAACTGGAACATGCTTATGAGGAATTGAAATCACTCGATAATCTTAAGGATGAGTTCCTTTCCAACCTGCGACATGAACTAAACACTCCACTTACATCCATTAAAGGGTTCAGCGAACTTCTTTATGATGGTACTCTCGGTGAATTGAATGAGGACCAGATGAAAGCCATTGAACGTGTGGTTGTAAAAACACGTAAATTGCAGAATCTCATTAATTCGCTACTGTTTGTGAGTACCAACCAGAATGGTAACGTTAAATACAACTTTGAGCAGATTGATCTCGTTTCAGTATTAAACGGAGTATTGAATATTTCCACTGACTCTGTAAATGAAAAGAATCTGTCAATTATGACAGATTTAGCTTTTGATTCCTGTTTAATCGATGGCGACAGGACTTACCTTCCACAGGTATTTCACAATTTGATTGACAATGCCATAAAATTCACTCCTAAGGGTGGTGACATTACTATTTTTGCATCAGTTGAAGAAAACCAGGTTCATATTGTTATAGGTGACACGGGAATTGGTATTTCTGAAAATGATATTCCTGCCCTTTTCACAAAGTTCTATCAGATAGATAGTTCTTCAACCCGCAATTATGGCGGAAATGGTCTTGGACTTTACATCAGTAAAGTAATAGTAGAAAGTCACAATGGAAAAATATGGATAGAAAGTGAGGACGGGACAGGAACCGATGTTCACATATCCCTTCCAATAAAACAGGAAAATCAGTTCTCTGCTTCTTCAAGGTCAGCCTCATTATCTGCTGAAAGACCTGTGCTCTGATAATTCTCATTCTCCGGCAGTTCCAGATAGAAACTGTCACAACTGTCAATTTCAATTGTACCTGAGCTGATTGTATAATCAAGTATGTGTCCTCCGGCTGTCCTGTCTGTTGTAATGAAATGCAGGTGGTATCCCGGGACATTTATTCCGTTAACAAATTCAGGCATCCAATATCCTACAATTGTTCCTTCGGTATCATTAAACTCAAAAACTGACTGGTCCTTAGTTACATCAACAAGTCTTGGATATGGTTTTTCCTGGGCAGCTACACTGCGGGTTTTCATGTATGAGAAATTCCCAGTAACCTTAACGGCATACATAAGGTTCTGGCTAGGAAGCATATCTTCAATAAATGCTGCCAGTTCCTGGCTGTTCATTTCTGTTTTTATGCTGTCCTGGATGTCTGTCTCAAAGAAAGTAACTGCTGCAAATGGTGAAGTTTCAGTATCCTGAACTTCGTAAACGTTACCATCAGCTTTTACCTGATAGATAACCCCGTCAAGTTCCAGCATTTCCCCGTCAAGATTATCAAATGTACCCAGGCCAAAATCACCATTCTCTTTAAGTTCTCCACAGGTTATTTCGCCGTCATAGACTCCTTCAAGGAGTGCATCGATAACTGAGAACTGGTAGATTGTATCTATCTGTGTTTCTGTGCCAGTGACCTCGTTTTCTCCGCTTTCGCCGTTGGAAGCCACATCTTCAGTCTGTTCATTTATGCACCCTGCTCCTAGAACGGACAATAAAGCCACAAATAAAAGAATGTAAAAGTTTATTTTTTTCATATTGATTCCTCTCAAACGGTAATCTGTAGTTAAATGAAGTAGCAGGCATCATACTGTTTGCCTGAAATTATTTATTGTAAAAAAGAAGATTCTGCAGGCAATTATGCTGCAGCAGTTTCTGTTATGATGTTTTCAAGGTTCAGAAGAATGAGTAATCTGTCTTCCATTTTACCGACACCCTTCAGGTATTCTGCATTGATTTTCTGTGTGATAATCTCAGGTGTCTGTTCAATATTGGAACCTTTAAGGCGGATAACTTCGCTTACGGAGTCAACAACAAGTCCTATTATAGTACCATTGATGTCAACAACCACGATTCTTGAGTCGTCTGTCATCTCTGTTTCATTCATACCAAAACGCCTGTCAAGATCCATAACAACTATGATCTTACCTCTCAGGTTAATAACACCTTTAACGTATTCAGGAGATCTTGGTATCCTTGTAATGTCAGGCATGCGGATAATTTCCTGTACCTGCATGATGTTGATGCCGAACTCTTCAACACCTAAGTTGAAAATAACAAGTTGATGAAGGTCATCGTCAATATTTTCAGTATAACTTTCAGTTACATTAGTCATTAATTCTCACCTCAGTGAAAACGGAAACGTATTAGCACAAATACATCCCGGATATAATTATTCCTAGCAATATTATATTCAAGTTAGTATATATAGCTTATCTTAAACTCCTCTGACAATATCATATGACATTTTCCTCTCAGCAAGCTCCAAAAACCGATTCTTATTTAAGTATCTAGACCAATACCACGCTAAAAATCAGGATTACTTTTATTTATATTTCACAATCACGAGGGTTCAAATGAGCGATATTTTACGGAGAGGACGCTTATCTTCAACACCTGATGAAGATATGCTTAATTTTACATCATCAATGTCTGCTGACAAATGGATATTTGAGGCAGATATCCTTGTTGACATGGCTCACACGGTCATGTTGCATGAACAGAGAATCATCAAAGAGGACGATTGCAGCAGTATTCTGGCAGGACTGCTGAAAATCAGGGAAGAAGGCATTGAGCAGCTTGACCACAGTTATGAGGATATCCATATTTCACTGGAGTCCAGACTAATTGACATGGTAGGCGAGGATACAGGAGGAAGAATGCACTCCGGTCGCTCCCGAAATGATGAGGTTGCAACCTGTATCCGTATAAGACTCAGGGATGAACTTCTCTCCCTGATGGAGGAACTTTCAGGTCTTAGAAATATTCTTCTCCAGCGTGCATCTGAGAACACAGAAACACTCATGCCAGGATTTACTCACCTGCAGCATGCACAGCCAACAACTTTTTCACACCACCTTGTTGCACATTCAGATGCAATAGGCAGGGATATTGAGCGTGTTATCAGTGCATTCTCAAGGGTGAACAAATCCCCACTGGGATCAGCAGCTTTCGCATCGACCGGTTTTAATCTCAACCGTGACAGGACATGTTCACTTTTAGGATTTGATGCTCTTCTTGGGAACTCAATGGATGCTGTAAGCACCCGTGACTTTTTGATTGAATCTGCATCTGTGATGTCCAATATTATGGTGAACCTCAGTAAGATGGCAGAGGAAATTATTATCTGGTCAAGTTCTGAATTTTCCTTTGTTGAACTTGATGATATGTATGCATCCACATCATCAATAATGCCACAGAAGAAAAACCCCGATTCTGCTGAACTTGTCAGGGGAAAGGCAGGTACGGTAATCGGTTCACTCATGGCTCTGCTTTCTCTCTGCAAGGCACTTCCTTTAAGCTACAACCGTGACCTTCAGGAAGCAACACCTAATATGTGGCGTGCTGTTGAGACTACCAGGAGTGCTGTCCGTATCACAAAAGGTATGATAGCTACTATGAATGTGAATGCCGAAAGCATGGCTGAAAAGTCAGTTCTTGGTTTTACAACAGCAACGGAACTCGCAGACACTATGGTGAGAGCTGGCGGAATTCCATTCAGGACAGCCCACCAGATTGTTGGCGTACTGGCAAGAGGGGATGGAAACCCTACACTTGCTGATGTTGATGCAGTAGCAAAGGATGTAATTGGTGAAACTTTGAGCAGTCGAGGCCTTACTGAGGAAATGGTAAAGGAAGCCCTAGATCCTGTTCTTAACATCAACAGGCGTTCAATCACAGGTGGTCCTGCACCTTCAGAAATGGAAAAGGCAATAAAGACCCGTCTTGAAGATCTTGAAGGTACAAAGACAAGCATCTCAGAGCTGAACGCCGGTATTGAGGAATCATTGAAGGTTCTTTACGGAATTGTTGAAAAGTATACAGGACAAAAGGCTTGAGATACTTATTTACATTTAATTCCTATCATAGAGTTAGAATTAATATTCAGATTTGACTTAGACTTACAGGTAATCAAGTGATGATCATGGATTATGAAGAGGGCGACAGAGTAAAGGTCGAGAAGTCCGGCGTGGAATACGAAGGCATTGTTATGCCAAGTACAACCGGTCATATTATTGTCAAGATGGTCAGTGGATATAACGCAGGTATTGAGCCTGAGGGTGCCACTGTTACAGTAGTACAGAAAAAAACTGACATGGAAGAAGCTGCAAAAAAAGCAGTAAACGAAGTAAAACCTAAAAAGGGTCTTCCAAAGGTATCCATCCTCTCAACCGGTGGAACCATTGCCAGTAAAATAGACTACAGGACCGGTGCTGTAACATCACAATTCTCAGCAGATGATATTCTTCAGGCAATTCCTGAACTTACAGAGATCGCAAACTTCAGTGGCAAGGCAATCTACAACATCCTTTCAGAGAATATGAAGGCAGACTACTGGCAGGAGCTTGCCAGGGCTGTTGTTGAAGAGATCAAAAATGGAGCCGACGGAATTATTGTTGCCCACGGTACTGACACCATGATGTATTCAGCAGCTGCATTGTCATTTATGATAGACACTCCTGTGCCAATCGTGTTTGTAGGTTCCCAGAGAAGTGCTGACAGGCCAAGCAGTGACAATGCCATGAATGCTATATGTGCTGCAAAGGTTGCTGTAAGTGATATTGCAGAAGTGACTGTTGTTATGCACAGCGAGTCATCAGATGATAAGTGTTCAATCCACCGTGCAACTAAGGTACGCAAGATGCACACATCAAGAAGAGATGCTTTCAGGTCAATTAACTCTGAACCAATAGGATATGTCGATTATTCCACCGGGGAAATTACAACCGGTCTTTCCTATGTAAAGAGGAATGAAAGGGAACTGGCACTTATGGATTCAATCGAACCAAAATGCGCTCTTGTAAAATTCACTCCTGGTTCAAGTCCGGATATTCTCGGGTTTTTCATCGATGCAGGCTACAAAGGCATCGTTATCGAGGGAACAGGACTTGGTCATGTATCTACAGACTGGATTCCACAGATAGAGAGAGCCACCGAACAGAAGATCCCCGTAATAATCACTTCCCAGTGTCTCAACGGCAGGATATGTGACAGGGTATACGACACAGGCAGGGACATCTTAAAAGCCGGAGCAATTGAAGGCGAGGATATGCTTCCTGAGGTTGCACTTGTTAAGATGATGTGGACTCTTGGTCAGATACAGAATTATGATGATGCAGTTGATATTCTTAAACAGGATATCAGGTGCGAGATTAATGAGAGGAGCCTTGAGTAAGGCTCTATTTTGTTTTTTGAAGATAATTAATCTCTTTTATTTGATAGAATTCAGTAGTCTCTGTGTTTCGGAGTCAAGTTTATGTTTTCTAGTTTGATATCTTCAAAGACTTCATTATGCTTGTTGTAAATGACATCATAGGAGTCTTCTGATACATTTCTGATGGTAGTTGTAATCCCTTTTATTCTTTTGAAAAGATCTTGGTCAAGAGGAAAACCATCACAAATAAGGGTCGGAGTATAATATAAGGTATTTTCTATTGTTCTACGTGCGTATGGTTCTTTATTGAGACCTTTTATATTTAACAAGTAATTTAGATTGTCTATTATTAACAAAACACTGTTTCCTTTCCGTCCCAGATGGTGTACTTTTGCAAGAAGGTTATGTATCTCATTTTCTTTAAACAAGTCAATATTAATTCCTATATTGGTTGTTTCCCTTCCTTTTGGGAATGATAGTTTTTCGATATCTTCATTATGTACAGATAAATTTTTAATTCCCGGTGTGACCCTTTCCCATTCAGGGTACTTTAGTTCATTCAACATATTTTCATTTGATAGTATTAACGCAGAATTATAACTAGCATTTACAAACTTCTTAATGAAATAGGCTTTATCTTCATCGACAAATGATTCTAAATTTATTACTTGTGAAATAGAACCATCATAACAAATCTTGATTGAGTGTGTATGGTCTTTTTCTGGATAATACATAGATATATTATTTTCAACAGCCATTATAAAA
The DNA here is from genome assembly GCF_000504205.1 of Methanolobus tindarius DSM 2278. Taxonomy (NCBI): domain Archaea; kingdom Methanobacteriati; phylum Methanobacteriota; class Methanomicrobia; order Methanosarcinales; family Methanosarcinaceae; genus Methanolobus; species Methanolobus tindarius. The sequence continues at coordinate 2,872,735 of NZ_AZAJ01000001.1, forward strand.
TTTTCTATTAAGGTTGTTAATTATTCTCCAATATACTTTAAATCGATATTTATTTTAAACCGCAGTTTATCAGTCTTTTTCATAATACCATACCATTTGAATTCCATAATTCTAGAGGTAGTTTTCACCAGTTAATTGTCTCTACATTTTTAATAGTAAAACGTTTTATGAATCATTGTTTTGGCAACCTTTATAACGAATAAATTAGGTATTAGCAATTCAGTCTATTATATAATTACATTAATCAGGTGAATATTATGACATTAGCAAATCTCAGGACACACTATGCGTCACAGATTAAACCCGAGGAACTCGGTGACCAGAAGGTTACCGTGGCAGGATGGGTTCATGAGGTCCGTGACCTTGGTGGAATTTGTTTTGTTGTGGTCAGGGACCGTACAGGCAAATCCCAGATCACACTGGTGAAAAAGAAGACAGACCCTGAACTTCTGGACAAGGCAAGAAAACTTGTAAGAGAATCCGTTGTTTCAGTAACCGGAAGTGTAAAGCCGGAAGGAAAGGCACCAAATGGTTACGAACTCATTCCGGATGAAATAACACTTCTCAACGAAGCAGACTCACCACTTCCAATGGACACAACCGGAAAGGTAGAAGCTGAACTTGACACACGTCTTGATTCAAGGTTCATTGACCTCAGACGTGAGAGAACAACAGCAATATTCAAGGTAAGGCACGAAGTCCTCAAGGCAGTCAGAGGCTACCTTACAGACAATGGTTTTATTGAGACTTCCAGTCCTAAGGTTGTAGCAACAGCAACAGAAGGTGGAACATCACTTTTCCCAATCACATACTTTGACAGGGAAGCTTTCCTGAACCAGAGTCCACAGCTCTTCAAGCAGATTCTCATGTCAGGTGGACTTGACAGGGTATTTGAAATTGGTCCTATCTTCAGGGCAGAAGAACACGACACCCGCAGACACCTTAACGAAGCAACATCCATTGATATCGAAGCAAGTTTCTGTGATCACTTCGATGTAATGGAAGTCCTTGAGGAAATGGTTGCTTACGTCTATGAGCAGGTAATTGAGAATGCATCCGATTCACTTGGAGTTCTTGATGTTGAACTTAAGGTTCCACAGGTGCCATTCAAGAGAGTAACCTATGATGAGGCAATTGAGATTGTCAACGCAAACACAGACGAGATGCTTAACTGGGGAGATGACCTTGGAACAGCTGCCGAACACGCAATCGGTGAGTACGTATTCAAGGAAACAGGGGAATCGCATTACTTTATCATTGACTGGCCAACAGAGATTAAGCCATTCTATGCGATGCCATACGAGGATAACCCGATTCTGTCAAAGGGATTCGATATGATGCACAGGACAATGGAACTTTCATCCGGTGCACAGCGTATCCACATTCCTGAACTTCTCATCGAGAGAATCGAGTCACAGGGTCTTGACCCTGAAGGATTCGAGTTCTATCTCAAGGCTTTCAGATATGGTATGCCACCACACGCTGGTTGGGGTATCGGTTGTGAAAGACTTGTTATGACCATGCTGGGTACTGAGAACATCCGTGATGTCGTACTCTTCCCAAGGGACAGGCGCAGACTTTCCCCATAATTCTTTTTAAGGTGATACTTATGAAGGAAAGGAATCCAACAGGAGAAAGTCCTGAGAAGAAAGCTGCAGGAATTGCTGCAGCAGACCTTGTGCAGGATGGCATGGTTGTCGGTCTTGGTACCGGTTCAACAACAGCCTACACAATAGCTGAACTTGGCAGGCGTGTTGACGAAGGTCTTGATATCCTTGCAGTTGTAACATCATACCAGTCAGAAATGCTTGCAATTCAGACAGGAATCACTCTTACATCACTTGCAGAACATCCAAACCTGGACATTGCCATTGACGGTGCAGACCAGATTGATAAAGGTCTGAATGTCATCAAAGGCGGCGGAGCAGCACACACACGTGAAAAGGTTGTTTCACGTTCTGCAGAGCGTTTTGTTGTAGTTGCAGATGAGTCTAAATACAGCGAGCAGCTTAATCACTATGTGCCTCTGGAAGTACTTCCATATGCAAAGGAGTATGTTTCACAGCAGGTGTGCAGGATTGGCGGAAAGCCTGAGCTTCGCCTTGCAGCAAGAAAAGACGGTCCTGTAATAACAGATAATGGTAACTTTGTAATCGATGCAAGTCTTGGAACAATTGAGAATCCTGTTGTAACAGCAGCTATTCTTTCCCAGGTTGCCGGAGTTGTGGAACACGGAATATTTACCAATGTAGACGAGGTTTACATCGGTAAGAAAGACGGTTCCGTAGAAATAATGGCCTGATCTGAAAAGATCAGGTTTTATTCAATTTATTGTTATTCTTATTTTGTTTATTCTTCGCCTTCAAAAGGACAGGCACACATTTCAAATAATGCCTCTTCTCCTGTGTGTGACCCTCTTGCAATGAGTATATCTCCGGCTTTTACAACAGTTCTCTTATTAGGTCTGTAGACCCAACGGTCATCTCTTTTTATAGCCATCACATGCACGCCGGTTTCAGTTTCCAGCTTCAACTGACCAAATGTCTTCTCGATAATTGGTGAACAGTCCTGAACTACAAGTTTAGTTATAACTTCATCTGATTCCCTGACAGCGATTGTGATGATCGGATGCAGGTCGATGTCTCTGAGAACCGTATCTGCAATTGTGTATGCTGCATCTGAAATTGCCTCTGCGGAGTTTGCAAGCTGAAGAAGTCCTCTGAGAATATTAACATCGGGCACGTGTTTTGCAGTTTCAAGTACCCAGTGCTGGAGTTCATGCTTCATGCTGTCCATTTCAGATTCAAGAGCCTTTACTTCATGGGCTATGTCTTCATTATCAAACAGAAGAGCAGAATATGCAAGTCCTACTGACAGTTCTCCCATGTTCTTCATTTCCACAATTATGTCAACGGCTCTCTCAAGGTCGATAAGGAATCTTTCATGTTCCATGGTCCTTGGTACATATTTGCGGTTTGTAACGAGCTCTATAAAAAGTGGTACACCTTCGTCATGTCCTCTGGAAAAAATAACGTCATCAGGTCTTATGCGGGTTGCATGATTTGGATCGTATATCCATTCGTCGTTGCGGCGTATGGCAATTATCCACATTCCGGCTTCGGTGTCAAGTTCAATATCTTCAAGGTTCATACCTGCGAGTTTTGAATCTTCACTAACCGTCGCTCTTGTGATGGTTTCCTCAGCTTCTCGCATTGCCAGTTTTAACTCCATTGGAATGCCTATGTCTCTGAGTACTATCTGAGCAATATCTCCTGCTGCGTTGGCAATATTTTCCGATGCACGTGCAACCTGGAGCACTCCTGACATTTCCTCTGCTTCCTCAACACGTCTTGTGCTGAGCATGGCAGCTATCTTCATATGATAGTCAAGCGTGTCCATCTTTCCTTCGAGGCGAACCACCTCTTCCGCAATATCCTCGTCATCATAGACCATGGCTGAATATGCCAGGTCTACCATGAGTTCGGATGTATCCTTCATCTCTATCAGGAGGTCCTTGAGATTACGTGGAACATATCTTATTTCCTTTGGACTCATAGATTTCTACCGTTCATTGTATTCTAAATATGTATTTACTTGTTATATATTTTGTATTTATATCAGATTATATAAGGTTCATGATGTGCATAGCCATAAAAATACCGCTGACTCCTATAAGGTCACCAAGTGTGGCGATAAGAGGAATTACTGTATCATCGGGGTCAACACCGAATCTGTGAGATGCAAATGCAATGGCTATAGTGGCTGAAAATACTGCCAGAAGTTCAAATGTACCTGCGAGGAGGCAGAGTGCCAGAAGTGTCAGGAATGAGATTCTCATGTCAAATAGCATTCCGGTTATCCAGACGGTGATACTGACAAAAACACATGCAACAAGGCCAACTATAATGGCAGCATAGACGCTGTTCCTGACAACAGGACTCCTGTGCAGGTGACTTCCAAGACCCATGTGGAAGGATGAGGAAAGTCTTGCTCCAAGCATGCTGCCGGTGTCTCCACCGATTTTGATAAGTGCCGGTATAAGCACCAGTATTATTGGCATTGATACTATCTTGTCAATTTCGATATTTAGTATCTGGCCTGAGAATATGCCTATGATGGATGTTACCAGAAGGATTGGGAATCCCCTTCCAACTATGCCTTTGACTGTATAATAGGTCATATCATAAGCACCACCTTTGCAGCCATGAAGATCATTACCATGGATACTATGTCACCGATGGTGGCAATAGCAGGCGTTACAACGTTGTCCGGATCAAATCCGAAACGAAACATACCAAGTGCCAGCAGCACTGCAACAACTGAGAGAATAAGTCCTGAAGAAACTCCTGCCAGAACTGCGATAAGCGTAAGAGTGATTGCACCTGCACTTTGCATTCCAAGTGCAATAGTTATTATATGGCCGGTAATTCCAAGGATCACCGACATGATAAAACTTAGAAGAAGGGAGCCTGATACATTATTGACTAGCTCTGGATTTCGGTCAATTTTTGTAATAAGACCCATGTGTATGGCACTTCCAAGACGGGAACCAAGGGTGCATGAGATGTTTCCACGCATACCAAGTACTGCCGGTGTTATCACAATAAGTCCTGGAATTAGTTCCAGTTCATTGCTCATTCCTGAAAGAATAAGCCCGGATATTACTCCTCCTATTGTTGCCATGAGTTCAAATGGCAACGCCTCACGCACTATGGAGCGGACACTTCCGTAATCTCCTATGTATTCCTCGACGACTTCTATTTCATATTCTTCGTCTTCATCACTTGTGTCGTAAGCCATTACAATGCCCTATTTCACTTTGTTATTATTTATACGTATCAGGCATCTATGAGCTTTTTCTCATAGTTTCTTCCTTCTATGGTTAAGCATAAAACTAATGTTCTCCTTTCCAGAAACGAGGAAATCCCATGTTAAAACATATAGTTATGTGGAAATTGAAGGAAAGTGCAGAAGGTAACAGCAAAGGTGAGAATGCAAAACTCATGAAAGAGAAACTAGAGGCTCTTAAAGCGAAGATACCTGAGATAGGTGTTATTGAAGTAGGAATTAATGCTATTCCTTCAGATGCTGCTTATGATGTTACTCTTTATTCTGAGTTCAGTGATGAGTCAGCTTTCAAAACATATCAGGTTCATCCTGAACACCTGAAAGTTGCTGAGTTCGTTGGAAAGATCAATGATAACAGGGTAGTTGTAGATTATTTTGTCTGATAACTTCACATTTTTATTATCTTTATTTTTCATTTTTCTGGTTTTTATATATTGGGGCTGAGGTATGACTATGAGAAGGCCTGAGAAACAGATTGCAGACAAGGAGACGTTAGGGACTATCCTCAATAAATCCATAGTGTGCAGGATAGGTATGTGCAGGGACAACATCCCGTATGTTGTGCCAATGAATTTTGCATACCATGGCAATGCTCTTTATCTGCACGCTGCAAAGGAAGGTAAAAAGCTTGATATGATGGCTGAAAACCCCCATGTCTGCTTTGAGATGGAATACAAGGCGGAAGTTTCTCCTGCACCGACTAGCTGTGGCTGGAGTATGAAATATTACAGCATCATAGGATGGGGAAATGCTTCCATTCTCAACGATCCTGAAGATAAAACCAAGGCTCTGAACCTTTTAATGGATAAGTATGCAGACGAAACTAATGATTCTTACCCGGACAGCGTTCTCAGCAAAACTGCCATAATTAAGGTTGAGATTACTGAACTTACGGGCAAGTTCTCAGGTTATTCCAAACCTTCCACTTGCGGCAGTGGAAATGAATGATTTTGTCCTTTTGCTTTTAAAGGATACTCAACAATCCGGGCAGATTTTTAAATTTATGCCGGATTTTTCTGTGATATACACATTTTAATCCTTTTTTCCAGCTAATCCATCAATAAAGGTTATATACAACTAGTTACATCTAGGGGTTGCTCGAGGGCGAAAGCGCCACCGAACAACTTAATCGCAAAACAATGGGCCCGTGGTCTAGCCGGTTATGACATCGCCTTTACACGGCGGGGGTCATGAGTTCGAATCTCATCGGGCCCACCAATTTCTACTACTTCTTCTGATACTGATTCTTGTAACGCTTCGAGTTGCTTCTCTAACTCTTCGACTCTTGCTTCTAACGGACTTGTGGACACGGAGTGTACACTTTCCTGATCAACAACAACTAGGAAAGCCTGCTTACCCTCATGAGATGTAGGAATAATCTGTGCATTTTTTCCAATAATGCTGCCATATTCCTTCGGTAATCTGATAGACGGATAGATTCTGGTTTTGCTAGCTTTATGGGCAGTAACTTTGCTTGTATACATAGTGTACACTATGCTTTATTGAATTAAATTTTCTCTGGTCTATTTTTAGACAGTTTTGTGCCTGTGCGGGCGCTGTTCTGCCTAGGCGCGATTTCCAATATTTATCCAGTTATTGTGTTGGATTGTCAAATTGAAGGCAATATTTAAACAGTGATTAAGGCTATGAATAAATCATTTTTTAAAAGAATCACTTTCTCATCCGCAGAGAAGTCCAGGCTAACCTCTGCTACTGTGGCTAAGGAGTCTATTCAGAACAGTAATTGAATCAGTGTTGTTTAGCATACTGCAGGACTGCAGTCTCTAATACTAAGCAGTAATGATTTAGTTTAATGCTTTGTGGCAGGCGCTGTTCTGCCTAATTATTCCTTCTTGGATACTGTAGATATAGTAAGTAAAAGTTTGTTATAATTCATTTTATTAACTTGCTAAAAACTCTTTTAACTTCATAAGCTACTATCGCTACTTTTTTCTTCTGAAATAAGTTCTACAGCTCCTAATCTTAGATAAACAAATAAAATTAATGATGCAAATACCTCATTGAATTCAATATATTTTAACAGACCATGTGCAAGACGGTTTCTTAGATTAATAGAATCCTTTTCAATAAACAATATTTTCAAAAAATCGTTAAAGTCTTCTCCAACTATATTTTGTACTTCTTCTTTCCTTAAATAGTTACCAAGGTCTCCTTCTCGTATCCCATCCATGTCTGTAATTGTAGTTGGAATACCTCCTATATACATTAAATTTCTAATGATATTTTCAAGTTTTGGAACCAAAATATGCATGCATGTGACATAATCACTTTTAAAATATGCTTCTATTCCTGTTTTGGCAGTTTCCAAATCATCTTGAACTAATAACTCGTTATTCGATAAATATCGAAAAACAACCTCTGAGCTAAACATTTCTTTTTCAGTCAGTCTTTTAAATATTATATTCAATACAACTCCTATGAACTTCATGTGATTGGAATATTGGAATCTATATTGGTGGTTTTTTATAGCTTCTGGAGAAGAACATGCTTTTACATCATTGCCGTCACATGTGGTAACTGTTGGAATTATACCAATAAGTGGATAGGTTGCTAAAATTTCTTCTGTTAATTGCATCATGTCTTTTTTCTTAGGAACAAATTCATCATATAACGCAATCTCTAACGGAATTTTATCAAATTCTAATGTTGAGAAATAAGAAATAAGTTTATTAATGTGATCCATTGGTAGTTTTACATCAACAGAATTTTTTGAGTATTCTACCTTTTGTGATTCGGCTTTTAATCTCAACTTTACTTCCTCAATTTTAGGATGATTTCCAGCTAATTCATAGTAACCCAGTGCCTCCTTTAGGAAAGCACAAACAACAGCATGCTCATCTTTTCTCAATTCTGCATCAGTTTCGTATGTAATTGCAATTTTTTCAAAAATAGCTGCCAACTCTTTTTGAGTTCCTTTTTTGTTTAGAATTTTTCTTTGTATCTCTAAATAGCTTCTTGCTAAATGCATATTTTTTGAATCATAGAAATATTGAAATCCATTTTCAGTTATTGATATTATTTTTTCATAAGTAGTCTTTTCAAGCAGATTTAAATTATTGTATAATATGTCTAATAACTCAAGGTTCCATCTTAAATCATGACGATTTTCAATAACCTTAATTGTTTCAAAGATATCTTCAACAATCTCATGGACATTATCTAAATGCCCTTTTCCCAAGCTTTTATAGATGTCACTAGATATCTGAAAATTTGCCACAGAAAATAAATACATTTTTTCATTTGCGATATTAGTTGCATTTTCATGGAATTTAGCGGCTGCTGCAACAGCTGCTTTATAGTCTTGCTCAAAGATCCATAATGAATAATTATCCAGAGGAGCAAAAAAAGGATGATTAATGGATTGAATGTATGTTCTAATTTCATTTGAATGTTGTTCATTACCTTTTGCTTTTTTTATTTCAGCAATTACAGAACCAAAGATCATGTTAATAATGTGATCATTATCGTTTTCTTCCAATTGTTCTTTAACCCAATCCAAATCAAACATATTTAACGATAAACTTGCAACAATATAATTTTATTTGCTAACGTTACTGTATTAAGTAAAATAATTCGTAAAATAGTATATATGTAATATCAAGTTTTTTACATATGTAGGAACGTAATCCTAAAAACTAGAACCTGTATTCTTAAAGAGTGGTATTTTTAGATGTTACCTATTATCCCTAAAATTCTTTGCAACTGGTATAATCTGAACACTAGTAATTAGTAAGTCATTACTGCAAGATATCATCAAACCTTTTCACAAGTTTACTATATGCCTCTTTTGCCTGCATTACTTTATTCAGATAATGAGCACTGCCCACTGTCACCGGTGCTCTGCCTTGGATGAAGTCAGCAATACTCTCAGGTATACCTTCGGATATCATAAGATTCAGGTGCCATTTGCGGATGGTCTTTGCAGTAACACGTTCATGCCTCAATTTTTTCATGTAGTGGTTGTAGGTGTAAGGTTTACCTATGCTGTTTAGTACTGGAATGAATGACGTTGGGAAGAATATCTGGAAAGTCCTTTTGGTACCTTTTGAAAAAGCAGATGTTGGATAGTGAGCAACTTCTCCATTAATGACCACGTTACGTTCGTCAAAAGTTTCAACCATAGCATGAACATGTGAAAGCCGATTACCTGAGAAAATCACCAGTTGTAAGATAGGTTTGATATCCACTGCACACGCATCTAAAGCATCTTGTATTTCATCATCTGTTACGTAGATTTCTACAACACCTGATTGTTTAATCTTGATAAAACGTCTCCACTTCTCAATAGTATAGCCAGCCACTTCATCGATATCCTCTTCTTCAAAATAGTTCATGAAGTTGCGCAGCCCACGTTCTGCTTTATCTTTTAGAAGAAGTTCTCGTAGATCCTGCGGTTTAGAGACGGTTGAGTTTTTAAAAAATCTTGTTAGTGAATTGTAGTAATCCCTCTTAGTCGATTTTGTGATGTCTCTATATTGGAGCCACTTTGTAAAAGAATCATGGTGGATGGCCCATTCTTCATTCAATGTAGCTGCATACTGTTTTTTAATCATTTTCGTTATCAGTAGGCCGTTTACACGGCGGGGGTCATGAGTTCGAATCTCATCGGGCCCACCACAATTATCTATTTCTCTTGTAGTTTGTTTTTGCAGACTTCCAATATTTTTTCTAGCATAGTAGTGCTGAGCAGAGCTTAGCAACTCTCAAGTTTACATCTTATTTTGCTTGTTCAAATTCTTAAAAGGCAGAAGTCAGGCATTTAAGCAAGGTATATTGAGTATATCTTATTCTGAATGAACGAAAATTAAATTTTTCTAGATGTACTTTGCACTATATAATATGAATGCTGAAATGGATAGCTTTTTACACTCCATGTTTATGGAGGGAAAGAATAGAATTGTGGGATGAGTGTGTAAAGAAAAGATAGATTGTACTCTATAGAAATCCTATCAAAATAAAACATTTAAGGATATATTGATTATTTGTATATTTTACGAGGCTATCCTGAAACGAACGAATTACTTAAAATAGAAAAGCTCATCATCTCCTTGTATGAGATGTGAGCAAAAATGCATAAGGTTCTAAATCTATGAACTGACACCATTAGTAATTGACTGATTATTACTTGCAATATTACAGCTATCTTCTCTAGGTTCCTCTTCTTTAATGTTAGACAAGATCCAATTTTTATTCTTGTAGAAGTTGTCTGTACCTGTTCCATCTTTTAGAATGCATCCATGTAGAGAATCCTTTTGTGTGATTTTATCCCACAATTTTTCATAATAGTTAGAATATATTCCGACTATGTTTTTGTTTTCAAAGTAAAGGCATTCTTTGAATTGGCCTCTATTACGAGGAACACGGTTTAAAAGAGGATTTAGTATAAACATCTTGTTTTCATCAATTATTTGGCAACTGACAACTGAAAATGGAAATATATCTTCAATGTCATCTATTCTAATGTATGCTAAATGAAGATTCTGATATGCATCTGTATCCATAATGAGTTTTTCTACCCATTCCAGTTTATCTTTAGTAGGGATACTAATGATTCTTTTGAAATCAATTGCAGGATGAGTTTGGATATGTTCCAATACACTATCAAAATAATTTACTCGATCTTTATCACTAAATTTAGGTGAAGTTGGAGCCCATTGATCCAAATGAGTCACCCATACTCTAGTAGAAGATGTGATTACGCTTGCATTTAAGAGATGATAAAAGTCTTCTTGATTATTTATAGGTTTGATAACTGCAGGAGTCCCGCTCTTTAAAAGATCAACATCATCTGCTATTCTATTTATTTTTTCAGTGTTTTCCTTTAAAACAGTAATTTCATTTGAAATCTGAGTTACTTTATCACATGTTAAATCATTTTTTTTAGTATTAGCAATTAGAAATGTCGATAGTGAAACTAATAAATACAGCAATATGTCTATTTTGTTAATTTCTATGCCTTCTATTTTATTAGGTAGTAAATAGAGAACTATACAAATGGCTGTAACTACTATCGAAACATAGGATAAAATATCATATTTACCAAACTTTATTTCACCTATACGCATCATTGATTCCTTCTTTGAAGTTTACATAAAATATTGATAATGATGAAGGTAAAAAACATATTAGTATTTAGACTTATTTACATTATCTTCAAATAAATACTGTAGTTTATTTAAATAATTCTAGATAAAAACAGTCATAAGTATCTCATATATTCAATATAGTTTTAATTAAATACCTTCCAAAAATGTATCATATTAAAAAAAGCAACATACAGTTATACGCAGCACATTCAAAGCAGTACACTTTTCATAAGGTTCAGGTACCATTTGCATATGATTTTTGCAGTGACACGTCTATATCTCAAGTGTACCATGTAGTGATTGTAGGTATATACAAACCAGCAGTCATTAATAAAAAACTCATAACCTTAGCCAGTTCATACTAAATCGAATCGCTTCCCCTTAGTCCAGAGGTCGTCGAATTTAGCCTTGAAACGTCTTGTATATGACTCATCATGAATTTGTGTCATACCGAGACTCGTACCCGTATCGACCTGATCTTCAATATCAAGCAAGAGAGTTTTTGAATCAAAGATTACAAAATCATGCTTTGTTTCCAGAATTCTTATTTCCATGAATTTCTGAACATTACTTTTGATTGATTCGTCTTCTATTGAAGTAACAATTTCTTTTATTGACGGTAACAGTTGGGAATGGGAATCCAGAATTTTAACATGAATGCCACGCTGTGCCAGATTTAAGTAAGCCTTGCTGAATACTGACATTGAGTCATCATATTGTTCTGATACTCCGGGCTTATACTTACTGGGAGTAACAACACATATTTCATGCTCAATATCCTCAAAAAATGAATTAACTGTTTCTTTTAGTTCATCATCATTGAACTTGTCAGGCCAGAATATTGTTTTAACATGGTTTGGAGAATCGCCACTTGAAAGTTGCCTTTCAATTTCAGCAAATGCTTCCCTGAGTAGTTTGAGCTCACTGAGTGCTTCTTCTTCTTTTCTTTTGTACATAAGTTCAAAAGCAATTTTCGTATCAACAGTCCTGTATTTTCGTGGCCTTGAAGGTTTGATCTCCACAAGGCCATATTTGTTTAAATCACTCAAAACCTCATAGATTTTTCCAATAGGAACCCTTGACAACTGTGATAATTTACTTGCTTCCAGCTCTCCTTTTTTTAAAAGCGTCCAGTAAACGGTTCTTTCATATTTATTTAAACCGATATTTGCAAGTAACTTTTCATCCATCTTTTCACTACTTTTTAGTTTATCGTAAAGTAAAATTGTTATCTATTCTGCGTGGTATTAAGAAACACTGCTTGAACATATAAATTTGTAAGTATCAATGTAAATATCGATCCAATTATCAAAAAATCATATTGGCTTTATTGCATATTTATATCGAGTAAAATAAATGATGAATATAGGTGCAAAAATGGAATCCACAATTTTTGAGATATTTGATGGTTTACCCAGACAGGGTCCCGGTAGTAACGAATGTACTGAAAAAGCGTTTAATATGATTTCTTCCCTTCCTGCAGGTGCTAAGATCCTTGATATTGGATGTGGTGTCGGTATGCAGACAATACATCTTGCCAGTATCTGCAAGGACTGTCATGTCACTGCAACTGATATTTACCAGCCTTTTTTAGATAAATTAATGGAAAATGCGGTTAAAGCAGGAGTTGATGAGAGGATCAGCACAGTTTGTGCATCCATGGATAACCTGCCATTTGAAACAGGAGAATTCGACGTAATCTGGGCAGAAGGCTCCATCTTCATCCTTGGTTTTGAAAAAGGAATCAGCTACTGGAAACAGTTCTTGAAAAAAGGTGGCTATATGGCAGTGACAGAGAACACATGGTTCACAGACGAACCTTCTGAGGAAGTTGTTGAATTCTGGCAGGAAATATATCCCGGTATCATGAATATACCTGATACTGAAAAAGTTATCAAGGCAGTAGGATATGATGTCATTGATCACTTTAAACTTCCAGTTTCTGTCTGGTATGAGTTTTATGACAATCTGGAAAAAAGAGTTGATGAAATCAGTGATAAGTACAAAGGAAACACTGAGGCAGAAATGATACTTGAGTTTAACAAAAGGGAGATAAAACTCTTTAGAGAACGTCCTGATGAATATGGTTATGCGTTCTATATTTTTCAGAAAAATAAACTCTAATAGTGTATATGTGGAGTGACTTGCTCATAAAAAGCAGGTCATATCCGAATACAAATTATTTTTGAAATAAACACATTGTCGTTTCAAACTATTTCCATAATATCTTACCTTTCCCCAACATGAGAATACAAGCTGAACTATTAATTCGGCATTCACCAGAAACACACAGAATAAATCTTTCACTCCCTCCAATGCTCCGGCTTATTCAAGGCATCCGCACAAACAACTCTTCCCTTAATTCCATCAACAGAGTCTGAGTTTAAAGGATAGATCATCCATGCACCCGCATGCTCTTCGGGAATTGGATAAGGCGCTGCAAAGCCCATACTTCCGGCATTCTGCTTAAATCCATATTTTGGATAATAACTTTCGTGCCCGAGAACAAATATCATTTCAGCGCCAATTTCTTTCAATTTCTTCACACCTTCATTAATTAACATTCCACCTATTCCTTGTTTTTGATGTTGTGGTTTTATTGCAAGAGGTGCAAGGAGGTATATTAACGGGGCTGTTCTTCCATCTAGAGTTGCTTTTGTAAATAGAATATGTCCAACCGCTTCATTGTTTTTGAAAGCCAACAACGATAAAACTGGTGCTGCACTTTTGTCTTCAAGAAGTTCAGATACTAAGATTGCCTCTTTCTCATAACCAAATGCTTCTTTTTCTACGCGCATTATATCATCAAAATCATATTCTTTTGCTTCCCTAATATGGACATTCTCTTTCATTTCTATCATTTGAAACAAATGTATGATCTATATAAAAGCTTTCCAAGCTTTCTTCTGGGTGATTCGAGTCTTGATTCAAAAGTAATATTCCCAAAATTAATGGAAGAGGTGCTCAGGCACCCTCTTCTTCCCCTATCGGTTCCCGACCAGTCCACAGAATGTCAGGACCTTCGGTCCAATAAACTGGCTTCTCATTGCGAAGCATATCTATTATTAACATTGCACGTGCGGGTTCAAGATCCTTGTAACTATCCCATGTCCCATCAGTAAAATACACGTTTATTCTCGTTGTTCCATTTCTATAGTGAAGTACAGCATACTTTTCGACTTGCTTTTTAACTGCCATCAAAAACCTCTCAAGTGTTTAATTAATAAAGTTATACTTCTATTCACATGGTATTATATATTGATATGTGTACCCTAATGCCATTGATTTTTGTTAATACATACCATCGAGCAATTTAAAAATTGTATTTTTAAAAATATTTCATCCAAAATTTTTTCTACAAAGCATGGTCATTATACGTGACACATAACAATTAATATCTTAATGAATAATATTATCTTTTAGTCAAATTTTACTTTAATAAAATGGGAACGGGGTAGAAATATGCAACTTTTAAGTGTCCAATATCAACTATGCACACAATGCAAAATTCCATTGAAACGCCTGAATATTCAATCAAATATTCTCTACTACTGTCCAAAATGCGGAAGGCAAACATCCACACAATGCCTATAATTCTAAGAGATTAATTCTTTCTTCAGTTTGCAGACATCTTTATGCAAATTATTTTTGTTCATTTTACAAACCTAAAAATAATATACAAAACAAGCATTCTGTGAATCTGGAAATAACCGGAGAAACAAAATGCTGCCTGTTGAAAATCTTGCAAACCTTTTTGGGCTTTTATCTGCACTGTCATGGGGTGCGGGAGATTTTGTAGGTGGGTGTGCTACCAGGCGGACAAACGCTTATTCTGCTGTAATTGCCACACAGATAACGGGAATAATTATGTTTCCAGTCCTTGCACTGGCGTTTTCTGAAAGCCTGCCTTCACTTAACAATCTTATGTGGGGTGGCCTTGCAGGATTTTTCGGAGCTGCAGGACTTATTTTACTCTATATGAGCATGGCCAGAGGTAAAATGAGCATCGTTGCAACGCTGGCTGCAGTAATAGCGATAATCATACCTGTTATATATTCAGCTATAAATGAAGGTCTTCCTGACACTTTAAAAATCGCAGGCTTTCTTTTTGCACTCATTGGTATATGGTTCATTGTCAGAATGAATTCAGGATTGGATTTAAAAACAAAAGATTTGGAACACATAGCAATTGCAGGTACACTATTTGGACTGTTCTTTATTTCAATAGATAAATTCAGTTCAACCGGAATTTACTGGCCACTGACGTTTTCAAGAATTACAGCTCTCATTATGCTGGCTGCGTTCATGCTATCAACAAAAAAAGTCAGCAAACCAGCTTCAGATGGAATTCTCTTAGTTATCCTTGCAGGAATATTCAACACAGGAGGTGTTGTCCTGTTTGCCCTTGCTTCTGTAGCAGGAAGGCTGGATGTTGCCACGATTCTGTCATCACTAAGTCCTGGAGTTACGGTGCTTTTGGCATGTGTAATATTAAAAGAGAGACTTGTCCCACGTCAATGGCTAGGTATAATGGCTTCTCTTGCTGCTATTGCTCTTATATCAATGTGATAGTTTAACAGATTAGGTCCTAAAAGACTATTGTTAATCATTTTCAGTTCCAATAGGAATAGAAAAACTAAAGGTGCTTCCTTTGCCTGGTTTACTCTTAAGGCTGAGCGTTCCGCCATGTATTTCGACATATCTTTTCACAATTGCAAGACCAAGCCCGGTTCCTTCAAATTCTCTTGTCAGGAAACTATTGACCTGCCTGAAAGGTTCAAATAATTTCTCCTGATCTTTTTCCGAAATACCAATGCCTGTATCTGAGACATCAATATCTAATGTTTCACTGTCATAATTGACCTTTATACTAACTCTTCCATTTTCAGGCGTGAATTTAATTGCATTTGAAAGAAGGTTGTACAGGATATCTTTGATCTTCTTCCTGTCTGCATGTATCTCACTATTCACTATCCTGATATCCTCAACAAGATCAATATTTTTCTTTTTTGCAAGTGGTTTCATTGAAGATATTGTTTCATCTATCATTTCATCAATATTGAATATCTCACGCTCAAGTTTCATCTTTCCAGCTTCTACCTTGGAAAGATCAAGTATATCGTTTATAAGATCAATAAGATGTTTACTGCTTTGCATTATATTGGATACATAGCTTGCCTGTTTATCATTAAGCTCTCCCTGTACCCTTTCATTTAACATTTGGGAAAATCCGAAAATAGAATTAAGAGGTGTACGAAGTTCGTGGCTCATATTTGCAAGGAACTCGGATTTTGTCTGGTTGGCAGCTTCAGCATCCAGTTTTGCCTGTAGTAAAATATCTTCTGAATTTTTTCTTTCGGTTATATCCCTGCTGACACCAAGTACTCCTATGAGCTTTCCGTTGGTATCATACATAGGACTTTTGATAGTTTCCAGATATTCTTCCTGTCCGTCATATGCATAAATGACTTTTTCTTCAAATATTACAGGTCCACCAGCTTCTATTGCTTCTTTGTCCTTTTTAAAAAAATAGTCAGCTTTTTCTTTATCAACAAAATCATAATCGCTCTTTCCCACAATCTCAGATTCCCTTGAACCATAAAGACGCTCAAACTTGGTATTACAGGCAAGGAAAAAGCCTTCTGTATCTTTTAACCATATAAGGTCAGGAATAGTATCTACAAGTGTACGCAATTGACTTTCACTGGTCATTAAAGCGGAATTCGCGCTTTTAAGTTCGGTTATATCAATAGTAGTTGCCATAACCCTTTCAATACCATTAATTTTAACCTTGCTTAAACGAATATTTTCCCAGAATAAATCTCCGTTTGCTTTTATGTTAAGCCATTCAAATTCCTGTGGACCTTCAGTCGCAGCTTTGTGTATCAAATCCAGCGCTTCATTAAATGAATAAGGTGGTTCCATCCAGAATTCATTTGCTTTTAATTCATCAAGGGTTGAAAAACCATACATTTTAAGAGTTGTTGGATTTGCATCAATAATTTCCCCGGTTTCCTTGTCATGTATCAGTATTGAGATTGGCGAATCTACAAAAAAGGCTTTGTAGAGCTCTTCATTGTTTTGAATTTCGGAAATTTTTGAAGTTTCTTTGTCTCTCATGGTAATTCCCAATTGTTCCTGTAAGTGAATTTAAATTGGAATCGTAAACATGAACTTACTACCTTTCCCAACATCACTTTTAACACTAATCTCTCCGGAATGCATCTCGACATAATACTTAACAATTGCAAGTCCAAGTCCCGTTCCTCCATGTGTACGGTTATTTGATGAACTGACTTGCTTAAACGGATCAAAAATGGCGCTTTGTTGTTCCGGGGCAATACCAATACCATTATCAGAAACAGATGTCTGGATTTTGTTATTTACAACTTTTGAATCCACCCACACTTTTCCGTATTCAGGCGTAAACTTAATGGCATTACTCAGGAGGTTGTACAAAATTTGTTTGATTTTAGTCTTATCTGCATTAACTT
Organism: Methanolobus tindarius DSM 2278; assembly: GCF_000504205.1. Classification (NCBI taxonomy): domain Archaea; kingdom Methanobacteriati; phylum Methanobacteriota; class Methanomicrobia; order Methanosarcinales; family Methanosarcinaceae; genus Methanolobus; species Methanolobus tindarius. The sequence continues at coordinate 2,890,184 of NZ_AZAJ01000001.1, forward strand.
CAGTATTCCTTAATTCAATATTGGTTTTAAAATCGATATGTTTCTCTTTAATCAGAGGTTCCATTAAAACTGTTATTTCTTCAAGGACTTCAGGCATGTTCATTGGTTCTGGGTAGAATTCCATGTTACCTGATTCTATTTTTGAAACATCGAGTATATCATTAATAAGTTTTAGCAGGTGAGTACCACTGTTCAATATATTGGATACATAGTGGCTTTGTTTTTCATTCAGATCCCCAAAGATCTTATCATTCAGCACCTGGGAAAAACCAATAACAGAGTTAAGTGGTGTACGAAGCTCATGGCTCATATTGGCAATGAACTCTGACTTGATCTGGTCTGATTCTTCGGCCAGGGCTTTAGCTCTAAATAAAGCCATTTCAGTTTCTTTACGCTCAGTAATATCCCTGCACACTGAGAAAATTAGTATTTCTCCGTTTATGTTTTCCATACTGGAACTGATTTCCACATCAACAAAGTCACCATCTTTTCGACGGATTGTTGTCTCTATGTATTGAGGTCTTTCTTCATAATTCTTGAAGAAATAAATCATTTCTTTACGTGTCCATTTTGCGTCCAGTTCCCATACATGCATCTCCAGAAGTTCATCCGGAGTGTATCCAGACATCTCAACATACTTTTTATTAGCTTCCAGTATTTTTCCATTATTATCCAGAATGACTATACTGTCATTGGAATTTTCAATAAGCAAACGCCTTTTGTTAACTTCTTCTACAATTCTCATTTCTGCTTCTTTTCTCTCTGTAATATCCTGAATCATTCCAACAATTACATTTCTTTCAGCAAAATATTCAGCAGCAGAATGGATGTAACGAACTTCAGCATCGGTCTTCCTTTTGATTTTAAACTCAATATCATAAGGAAGATTTTTGTGAATAAGATTTGTCATGGCTTCATCAAGTATTGGATGATATTCTGGTAGTGGCATTTCCCGTATCTCTTCAACAGTATATTTCCTATTCTCATCAAGCCCGTATATTTTTCTTGCTTCCTCTGAAGCATCAACTTCCCGTGTATTCAAATCAATTTCCCAGCTTCCTACATTGCCAACACTTTGTGCAGTACGCAGCTGTATTCCTTTTCGTAGTAACTCCATCTCTGAGATCTTGCGTTCAGTAATATCGGTCAAAAACAGAGTAAGTCCAATGACATTTCCCTCTTCATCTTCAAGAGGACTGTAGACATTCTCGTACCACTTTCTTTCAAATAATGAGTTACCGTACTCTTCAATAGTGGTGAAGGCTTCACCTGCAAGAACTCTGTCGTAATTTTGTTTTGCTTTTTCAATGTCAGAAGAGTTTTTGATGTAATCAAGCATGCAAGTTCCGATTTCAATATCAGAATCATATATCTTTTTCATCGTCATTTGATGGTTCTTATTGAATGCAATGTATCGGTAATCTTTATCAAGAGCAAAAATAACAACACCTTTGGGGCTTTCTATGACCTCCTGCAGGATCTTATGTGCCTGTCTGGATTTCTGTTCGGCTTGTTTAAGTGTCTCCTCATACATTTTTCTCTCAGATACATCTCTTCCAACACAAAAAATCAATTTCTCATTATCAATGATTGCTCCATTAGCACTGACTTCAACATCGAGAAAAGTACCATCTTTTCGTTGCTGAAGCGTTTCGAAAGTCATGCCTGATTCATCAATATTCTTTAAAATATCATTTATTTCATCATGAGTCAACTTGTGTTCCCAGTCACGTACATTCAACCGGAGAAATTCTTCCATTGAATAGCCGAGCATACTTGCATATCTATTATTTGCTTCAACAACATCGCCGGCTAAATTGAGAACAATTATACCATCATTTGACTGCTCTACAAGTATACGTCTTCTGATATTTTCTTCTACATACCTGGCTTCAGCTTTCTTCTTCTCAGTTATATCAGCATGAGTTCCATACATGACAAGTGGCTTACCCTTTTCATCCCACTTGATTACTTTACCGCGGTCAAGCACCCATATCCATTTTCCATTCTTGTGCTGCATTCGTACTTCATTTTCATAGTACTCCAGCTCACCTGCAAAATGTTTATCAAGAAGCATTTCAGCTTTTTCCACATCTTCCAGATATGTCAGTTTTCTCCATGTTTCCACATTGGTTGGAATTAACTCGTCAAGTGTATAACCTACTATCTCTGCCCAGCGTTTATTGAATATAGTTTCACCTGTCTGGATATTCCATTCCCATGTTCCAACATCTGTACCTTCAATGATATTTCCAAGGCGTTCACGCTCTTCTAATAGCTCTTTTTCAGTTTGTTTTCTTTCTGAAATATCCCTTCCAATACCCATTACGCCTACAATCTTCCCGTTGGAATCATGCATCGGAGTTTTAACGGTTTCCAGATATTCTGTGTGCCCATCTCCAGCAAAGGTGACTATTTCTTCATTAACCAGGGGTCTGTCAGATTCCAATGCTTCCATGTCCTTTTGTCTGAAAAAATCTGCAAGCTCTTTAGCATGGAAGTCATAATCGGTTTTTCCAATGATGTCTGATATAGGGGCATTAAACAATAGTTCCATTTTATTATTACACGTGACAAATACACCATTAAGGTCTTTGAGCCATACAATATCAGGAATAGTGTCTATAAATGTGTGCAGTTGTCTTTCACTATTTCTTAGCGCAATTTCTGTGTTTTTATGTCCAGTTATGTTGATGGCTGCTGACATTACTCTCTGGATTCCATTGACCATAACAGGACTTAATCGCACATGTAGCCAGGTTAATTCTCCATCTTTCTTTTTGTGAATCCACTCAAACTCCTGTGGACCTTCCAGAAGAGCTTTATGTATTAATTTTTGCGCATCATCTAATGAATACGGTGGTTCATACCAGACACCATTTGCCTTTAATTCCTCAAATGACGAATATCCGAATTCATTATAAGCTGCCGGATTTGCGTCAATTATCTCACCAGTGTCCTTATCGTGTATCATTGCAGAAATTGGTATTTCAGTGAAAAGATTCCTGTATTGTTCTTCACTTTTTTGAAGTTTCTCTTCATATGCTTCTTCATATTCTTTAGTTCCTGTAATATCACGAATAATGGAACAAAGAAGAGTCTTTTCTTCGATGCTGGTTGGGAATGTATTTATTTCAACATCTCGTATTTCACCACTGGAAATCCGGTGTTTAAAAAAAAAGTGATTTTGTACCTCATCCATTGCTTTTTGAACTACTGCTGAGATTTCTTTCTCAGGCAGTGAATTTAGCCGGGAAATTTTCTTATTGATGAGTTCCTCAAAGTTCCAGCCATAAAATTCACAGGCAGCATGGTTTGCATCAACAATATCAAGGGTATCGGGGTCTACAAGTAGCATAATGACATGGGCGTTGTCAAACAATGTCCTGTACCCTGGTTCTTTATGTTTTGTACTAAAATTCTTGTTTTTGCATTTATCGCTCATGCTAATATCCAGATTAATACTGAAAGTGAAATCGTTCTTTCAGTATATGCAAAGAAGCTAATTATGATTTTATATTTATATGAGCAATTATTATATATTATTGTTTTTATTATCATTAGTTAAAAGTAGGATAAGTACGATAATCTAAAAAGCCAGATTCTCAGCAGGTTCTACATGAACAAGGACTTCTTCAATTCCACTGAAGTTCTCTTTGATTTGATGTTGAACAACATGTGCAATAGTATGTGAGTTATACGTTGTCATTTCAGGGTCAACCTGTACATGCAGATCAACAAAAATATTTCCATCGGGTCCTCTGCTTCTGATTTTGTGACAACTTTGCACTCCTTCGACTTCACATACAAGAGAATGAATATCTTCGGAATCAATACATGACTCATCGCATAGAATTGAAATACTGTTTGTGAGTATTTCAAACCCTGCATGCAGGATGAGAATTGCAACAACTACCGAAATAACAGGATCCAGTGCCGCATATCCGGCTTTTATGAAAAAAAGACCAAGTAGTACTGAAAGTGAAACATAAATATCGCTTTTAGTATGGGCTGCATCTGCCAGCAGAACTTCACTATTTAAGGCTTCTCCATTTTTACGTTCATAGGTCGTTACTGCCAGATTCACTATCATTGTACATATCATCACAAGATAACTTATTGAGGTAACTTCAGGCAAATTTCCGCTTCCAAATCTTTGAAAAGCGGAATGAACAATTTCAAATGCGACTATTGCAAGAAGCACTGCAATAGAAACAGAAGCAAGTGTCTCAAATTTTCGATGTCCGTAAGGATGCTCTTTATCAGGTGGTCTGGCAGCAATCTGGATTCCTATCAAACCAATGATATTGGAAATACCATCAAAAAGGGAATGGTAACCATCGGATTGCATACTGAGCACATTTGTCATCATGCCATAGGCTATTTTTGCAACAGCTACAACGATGTTTAAAAAAAGGACATATAACATGACCTTTTTTATTTTTTCCGATCTTCTGATGTTAGTATGCACACTAATGAGCATTTATCAATACAATATAAATTTTATCATAAATATCGCTAATAAGATAAGGAATGACAACAATCATTAAAAATAAGCAAACAATCTTATCCGTACTACTTATTCTATCCATAGCCATTGATTTTAGTCTTCTTTGAATCTAACAATACAATTCTGCAAGCTTTTTTTATTCATAATATGTATATTCAAAATATTACTTAATCTAATTAGTACTAATTACTTATTTTTGGATATTTTACATAACATTATTCTTTCTACTTTTTATTTTTAATGATAACATATCAAAGCATAAATTATATATGCATTAGTTCCATTCTTTGGAAAACACGCTAAAAATATGAATCAGTGACAACATGAAAAAGTTTTTAATAAACAGGTCATTTCAGTTGCTAATCGTAATATTAGGAGCAACTTTCCTCACATTTGCAATAACATTCATAGCCCCAAGTGATCCTGCTGAAATGATGTACTCTTCAAGGGATATTGTTCCTACAGAGGAAATGCTGGAGCAGACAAGAGATGAAATGGGTCTCAATGATCCGTTTTTAGTACAATATGGAAGATGGTTAACTGACATAGCCAGAGGAGACCTGGGATATTCTTACAGCCTTAAAACAGATGTATCTGAAATATTATCCCAGAAAATGGGAAAAACAGTCTGTCTGGCATGTGTTGCTATTGTTATCCTGTTTGTTGTGTCTTTTATCCTTGGTGTTATAGCGGCCATATACAAGAATCGGTTGATTGATCACTTAATCAAGATTTTATCAATTCTCAGTATATCAATTCCAAGTTTCTGGTTAGGTCTTATACTGATATATCAGTTCGTTGTGCAGTTGCATCTTTTCAAAATAACAGACTGCAACCAGCCAAGTAGTGTAGTGTTGCCAGCTCTTACACTGGCTATACCTCTTATCGGAAGATACACCATGCAAATAAGGGCGGAGGTACTGGATGAACTGGGCAGCAATTATGTATTAGGTGCAAGGACCAGGGGAGTAAAAGAATCAAGGATCATATTTTCTCATGTTATTCCGAACACACTTGTCAACATAATAACTTTGTTTGGTATGACAATAGCTTTCCTTCTTGGTGGAACTGCAATTGTAGAAATAATATTTTCATGGCCGGGTCTGGGTTCCATGGCCCTTGAAGCGATAAATCACAGGGATTACGTTTTGCTTCAGGCATACGTTCTGCTTATGGCTCTCATTTATGTCGGAATGAATTTTATTGTGGACATTGTGACACAGATAATTGATCCGAGGGTCAACATATTCGGAGGTGGCAGCCGTCATGAGTAAGTATGCAACCTTGATAATAATGGCCATGCTGGCAGCAGGCATCGTGCTTGTGGCACTGATAGCACCTTATATTGCTCCCAATGACCCTTATGAAACAGATTTCAAAAATGTACTAACCGAACCTGGAGATAAGTACCCCCTGGGCACCGATCAGGTTGGAAGGTGCATTCTTTCCAGGATCCTGTATGGTGCCAATGTTTCACTCAGCATCACATTTGCACTTTTGAGCCTTGTTTTTGTAAGTGGTGTAACCCTCGGTATGGTGGCAGGAATGAAAGGCGGGATCGTAGATGATGCCATAATGAGACTTGCAGATATTGTACTGGCTTTTCCCGATATCGTACTGGCAATTGCAATTGTTGGAGTTTTAGGTAGCAATATAATCAATATGATAATTGGCCTGTCTCTTGTCTGGTGGACTAAATATGCACGACTTACCAGGGTATCTGTCATGAAGGTCAAAGGAAGCACCTATGTAAGTGCAGCAAGAATGGCCGGTGCAGGCAACATTAAATTGATCACACATTACATTTTGCCTAATATTGCCACCGCCCTGATAGTCCAGTTCGTATTGGATATCAGCGGTATGATGCTTGCAATTTCCAGCATGTCGTTCTTAGGTCTGGGTGTTCAGCCACCTATGCCAGAATGGGGGAATATGCTCAATGAAGGACGAACCTATTTCCAGACTGCACCATGGCTGCTAACATATCCGGGACTTGCTATTTTCATAACAGTAACTGTGTTCAACCTGCTTGGTGACAGTGCAAGAGAAATTTTGAGTAAGGAGCAGAACTGATGTTTTTCATTATTTAATTTTCATTATTTATACAGAATATTCAGGAGAGTAAAATGAAGAAGTATTTGTTAGTAATGCTGGCTTTAATATGTGTGAGCATTTCAGGGTGTGTTTCAGAAGATAGCACTTCAATGCAATTGAGTGATGTGGCCAGTGAAGAGAATGTGCTGAATATGGCAATCTTCTGGTTAGACAGTAATGTTGACCCGATAAACGGATGGAATGGCTGGACTTTAACAAGATGCGGTATCGGCGAGAACCTCATCCAGATAGATGAAAACATGGATTTCAAACCTTCTGTTGCGGATAGTTATGAGGTTGTTGATGAATACACTACCAAATTCCACATAAGAGAAGGAGTCACATTCCACAACGGAAAAGAAGTGGATGCAGAAGCCTGCAAGGTATCTATTGAAAGAGCCCTTGAAGAGTCAGACAGGCTTGATGTAAAGTTCCCGGTTGAAAATATAACTGCTGAGGGACAAAACCTTACAATAGTAACAAGTGAACCCTGTGGTACTATACTTAATAAACTTGCAGACACGGTTTTCATCATAGTGGATGCTTCTGTTGCAGATGAAGATGATTTCAAGTATAAGCCAATCTGCACAGGTGCATTCAAGATAGAGGAGTTTGATGCTGACACAGGCATGGTGCTGAGCAGGCATGAAGAACACTGGTCAGGAATAACCAACGTTGACACTGTAAATGTCAAGTATATACAGGATGCAAGTACACGTACAATGGCACTGCAGGCTAACGAAATAGACATTGCAACCCAGCTTAGCAAGCATGACCTTGAATTATTTGAGGATGATGAGGACTTCGTTGTCCAGAAAGGACCGAACCTCAGGGTATTTTTACTGAGACTTAATTTTGAAAAACCGTACATGCAAGAGCCGGCTTTCAGGCAGGCTTTAAGTTATGGTATGGATAAGGAAACATATGCAGTTGAGCTTGTAGGAGGAACAGCTGCAAAAGGACCTTTTAATGAACTGTTACCATTCGGTTATTCAGGTGAGGATTATTACCAGTATAATCCTGATAAGGCGAACGAGCTGCTGGACGAACTCGGATATCTGGATACAGATGGTGACGGGATCAGGGAATGTAATGGGGAGAACATTGTCCTCAAATATATTTCCAGGACAAACCACGGTGCTGATGCAAATAATATAGGAATTGCAATGCAGCAGCAGTACAAAGAAATAGGCATTGGAATGGAAGTTTCCCAGATGGAAAATTATATTGATCTTGCAAAAAGTGGAGATTTCGATATGCTCTGGGAAAGATGGACATCTGCACCGACCGGTGATTGCCAGTATTTCATTGAGTCAGGATACGTTACAGATGCCGCAGGAAATTATGGAAAATACAGCAATGCTACGCTTGATACCATCAATGAGGAACTGGATTCGACATTGAACAAGGATGACAGGGATGAATTGGGACATGAAGCCACTGAACTGATGATGGAGGATGTGGCTTCCCTTTTTGTCTACTACCAGGAAGGCAATGTTGTAACCAACAAAAATGTCGAAGGTGTGGAACGTTTCATTTCTGAAATCTACTACATTGATGACAGGGTAATGCTGGTTAAGGCATAAAATTCAGGAAATGGGAAGGATAATCCTTTCCTTTTCTTTTCATTAAAGGAGTGGTGAAGATGCCTAAAATTCTTGAGGTCAACGACTTAACTGTGAGCTATGGCGGACAAAAGATACTGAAGAATGTAAATGTAGATCTTGAACAGGGAGAGATCCTTGGTATTGTAGGAGAAAGCGGAAGCGGAAAATCCACGTTAATAAAAGCCATACTGGATATTTTACCATCCAGCGGAGCTATTGAAAATGGGAATATAATACTGTGTGAAAAGTGCATTAACAAACTGCGAAAAGAGGAATTGCGCAATCTCCGGGGTAATGATATTGCCATGATATTCCAGAATCCGGGAACATATCTCAATCCTATTAAGAAAATATCTACCCAGTTTGCAGAAACCATAATGAGTCATAAGGATATTAGCCGAAGCGAGGCTAATGAATTAATAAGATCAACTATTTTGAAGATGGATTTGTCTGATCCTGAAAGAGTGATGAACAGTTATCCCTTCGAACTGAGCGGAGGTATGTTGCAAAGAGTCTACATTGCAATGGCTATGGCACTCCAGCCAAAGATAATACTGGCAGACGAACCCACAAGCGCCCTTGATGTTTCAGTTAGCAGGGTGATAGTTGAGGAAATGATGAAACTCAGGAATACTGAGGGCACCAGTTTCATAGTTGTTACTCATGATATCGGCATAGCAGCTCATCTTGCTGACCGGATTGTTGTTATGAAAAACGGGGAAATCGTAGAGATGGGAAAACCTGAAGAAATCGTGGCTAATCCCAAAGCAGACTATACAAAGTTGTTAATTGGAGCAATACCTTCTGTGCGAGGTTTAAACTAATGAAAATACTGGAAACAAAGGACCTCTGCAAGATCTATGGGGACGATGCAGGCAATGAATTGCATGCATTAAAAAATGTGAATATACATGCATCTAAAGGAGAAATTGTGGGTATTGTAGGTGAAAGTGGTTGTGGAAAGAGCACCTTTGCAAATATCATTGCATGTATTACCAAAAGCACATCAGGGAAGATTCTGTTCAACAATGAGGACATAACTCACCTGAATTATAAAGAACGCAGGGATTATTACAAAAGTTTCCAGATGGTTTTTCAGAGTCCTCTTGATACTTTCAGTCCGAAAATGAAAGTTGAACGTTACATGATAGAGCCCAGCCTTAACTTCAAACTTATGGACAAAAAAAGTGCTAAAGAATATGCTAAAGAGTTGCTTGCTACTGTCGGGTTGAGTGAGGGATACATGAAAAAATATCCTTCGGAATTAAGTGGAGGAGAACTTCAAAGAGTAGTTATTGCACGTGCCATCGGACTCAAACCTGAACTTATGATTTTTGATGAATGTACTTCCGCTCTTGATGTTTCCATTCAGCAAAAAATTATCAATTTGATTATTGAATTGCAGAAGGAAAAAGGATTCACAATTATGTTCATAACACATAATCTGGTGCTGGCGGAAAACATATGTGACCGGATTTATGTGATGAAAAGCGGGGAAGTTGTGGATGTGCTGAATAAAGGTGATTTCCGCAATGCTTCCCATCCTTACACAAAAAACCTGATAGATTCCATATTTACAATTGAAAAACTTAAGGAAAAGGCATCATAAACTATTGATCAATTTTTTTTAAGAATTTGCCGGTGAAATTCAAATTATGAATTTTTGAAATTTTTGAGCTGCTGCCATCTCAAAACAAAAAACAAAAAAATGTAAAAGGGGATAATATTTTGGAAAATGAAAGGTTGACAGTAAAAGATTATCTTGCCGTGGCAATACCATTTATAATCTCTACCATCACACAGCCACTTCTCAGTGCAGTTGATACTGCAGTTGTGGGACATTTATCAAACGTAGGATATATAGCAGGAATTACCCTGGGAGCTGTCATATTCAACACCATGTACTGGCTATTCGGGTTTTTCAGGGTCAATACCACCGGTTTTGCTGCCCAGTCCACTACAAAAAAAGACAATAGCATTGTCCTCATAAGACCCATGGTCATAGCAGTCAGCATTGGTTTACTATTCATCCTTTTAAGAGAGCAAATATTTGATATGGCAATGAATGTGCTTTCATCCGATAACGGAGCGGAAGCATATGCAAGAATGTACTTTGATATACTGATATTCGGAGCACCACTGGTTCTGGTAAATTATATCATACTGGGCTTTTTGATGGGGAAAAGCAAAATAAAAGAGACACTTGCAATGCAGGTGACAGGCAATGTGCTCAATATAGTTCTTGATGTTATTTTTGTAATGGTCTTCAAACTGGATATCCAGGGTGTGGCAATAGCAACTCTGATATCAATATTTGTGTCAACACTCATCGGAATTCACTTTATAACGAAATACGGCTCATTCGAGAAGATAGATCTTGCAACTATATTTGAAAGAAATGGTTTTATTCAGATGCTGTCAAACAATGTTGACCTGATTATCAGGACTGCATGCCTGCTGATACAGATAAATGTTTTCACTTCCAGAAGTGCATCACTGGGAATTGTCATCCTTTCTGCTAATGGAATTCTGTTGCAGATCCAGGGAATCATGGCATACATGTTCGATGGAATTGCAAATGCATCCAGTATCTACTGCGGAAAAGCCAGGGGAACTAAAAATTTCACTCTGCTGGATTCAGCTATTGATATTACAAATAAATCCACAGCAGGGCTGATCGTAGTATTAACAACAATCTATTTTGTGTTCAGGGATTACGTTATACCTGCTTTCACCAATGTGAATGAAGTCATTGCTGTAGCCAGTGATTATAGTCTCTGGCTGACTTTATATCCCTTGTTTGGTGGTTTTGCCCTAACTTATTATGGCATCTTTTCAGGAATGACCCTGACCAAATATATCAGGAACTCCACTATAATGGCTTTGATAGTTTTCCTGACGGTATTCACATTAACTCTGGATTACGGCAACAATGGACTATGGGTTGCATTTTTGTCATTCTGCATTGGGAGGACTGTGTTTTTAGTTATTAATACGAAGAAGTGTTATGAGTTAGATGAGTGAGATGTTGGCTTAAGTTTAATTGGATTAATTTGAATGATTTGAACAATTCAGGGGGACTAACTTTTATAACAAGCCATCAAGAAAAACAATGATTACTAATGACAGAAAGCAAATCAATGGGACTATGGTCAGCTACATCAATTGGTGTTGGGGCCATGGTAGGTGCGGGAATATTCTCAATATTCGGAACAGCAACCCAGATATCCGGTAATGCAGTCTATATATCATTCATAATTGCCGGAGCAATTGCTTTGTTAAGTACTTATTCCTACGCAAAACTGGGAGTCAGATATCCATCAGCAGGCGGTCCGGTTGAATTTCTGATTCATGGTTTTGGTGACAGGATACTCACCGGAGCTTTGAATCTGTTATTGTGGACAGGATACATTTTCGGACTGGCATTATATGCAAAAGGATTTGCTCTTTATGCCCTGACTTTAGTTCCAGTTGCTTCGACAGGCCTATGGACAAATATTTTTGCCACATCAATAATAGTCATTTTCACAGCCGTCAATTTTATCGGTGCAAAGGCTGTTGGAAAGTCAGAACTTTTTATAGTATCAATTAAAGTAGGTATACTTCTGCTTTTTGCAGTTTCCGGCCTCTTCTTCATAGAACCTTCCAATCTTTCAATTTCAGAATTCCCATCAACCTCAAATATCCTTTTTGGAGCTGGCATAGTATTTCTGGCATATCAGGGATTCGGGCTTATAACCAATGCAGCAGAAGACATGGTTGACCCTAAAAAGACACTTCCACGGGCATTGTATCTCAGTGTGATCATTGTGATTTGTATCTATGTGCTTGTGAGCATCACAGTTATCGGAAATCTGTCAATTTCCACAATATCAACAGCTAAAGATTACGCTCTGGCTGCTGCTGCACAACCTTTCCTGGGAAATTCAGGATTTACAATTATGGCAATTGCGGCTCTATTTTCAACATCATCAGCCATTAATGCATCTCTGTATGGTGGTGCCAACGTGAGTTATCTTATTGCAAAAGAAGGTGAATTGCCTGCTTTTTTTGAAAGGAAGGTATGGAACAGAAGTACAGAAGGGCTTTTCATCACATCAGGTCTTGTAATTCTATGTATCAATCTTCTGAACCTGGAAGGAATAAGCATGATTGCAAGTGCATCTTTGCTTGTAATATATGTTGCAGTAAATGCTTCTCATCTGAGACTGGTAGCTGAAACCGGCGCAAAACGCTATCTTATATGGGCATCTCTTCTTAGCAGCATAGTTTTTTTTGTGATACTGGTGTATTATGAAATATTAAATTCAATAACAACACTGGTGGTTTTTGCTTTTGTCCTTGCACTATGCTTTATAGTCGAATGGGCTTACAGGAACTATTCAAGCAGAATACTAAAAACAAGAACCAATGGCGGTAAAACTTATGAGTGATGATTCGTCAGCAAAAAGTATAGGACTACTTTCAGCCGTTTCAATAGGTGTTGGTGGAATGGTTGGCGGAGGAATCTTCGCAGTTCTCGGACTTGCCGTTAAACTTGGCGAAGGAGGAACACCTATTGCTTTTATGCTTGCAGGTCTGGTGGCACTAATAACATCTTACTCTTATGCAAAACTCTCAGTCCGCTATCCATCGGAGGGTGGAACAGTTGAGTTTCTTAACCAGGCATTTGGTTCAGGTATGATAACCGGAGGACTGAATGTACTGCTCTGGCTGAGTTATGTTGTTATGCTATCACTTTACGCTTATGCATTTGGCAGCTATGGTTCGACATTTTTCCCGGATTCCATGCAGTCAATTTCACGACATGTTCTTATTAGCGGAATTGTGATATTGATGACAGCAATCAATGTTATTGGTTCTAAAGTTGTAGGTAAATCAGAAGAATGGATTGTAGCATTTAAGGTTGCAATTCTTGCAATATTCATAGGTGGAGGACTCTGGAGTATAAGGGCACAACCTGTCCAGGTAACTTTAGGTTCAAACCCGCTTCAACTTGTAGCAGGCGGCATGATAATTTTTCTGGCATACGAAGGATTCGAACTAATAGCCAATACTGCAAATGATATCAAAAACCCTGAAAAAACTCTACCCCATGCTTACTATTCTGCTGTTCTATTTGTCATCCTGCTCTATGTCCTGATAGCATATGTGACAGTTTCAAGTGTTTCCACCGATACCATTGTTCAGGCACAGGATTATGCTCTTGCAGTTGCTGCCAAACCTTTCCTTGGAAGTTTTGGCTTCAACCTGATTGCGGTTGCAGCTCTTTTATCTACAACTTCTGCAATCAATGCCACATTATATGGTGCTTCACGGGTAAGCTATATTATTGCAAAAGATGGTGAACTGCCGGAAGTATTAGAGAAAAAAATATGGAATCGTCCTGTTGAAGGGTTACTGTTGACTTCAGCTATGACTCTGTTTGTGGCTAATCTCTTTGACCTTTCCAGCATTTCAATAATGGGCAGTGCAGGTTTCCTTTTGATATTCGGTGCAGTGAACGCTGCAAACGTTCGTCTTCATAAAAGAACCAAAGCTAAAAAATGGATATCAATTACCGGTATAGTTGCATGTGTCATAGCTTTACTTACACTTATCTGGTATGTGCTTACAAACTCTCCTGCTGATATCTATGTATTAATAGTCATGGTATTCCTTGCATTTGCAATTGAATATGCTTACAGAAAATATACAGGCAGGAAAATAAAGAAGATTCATTTCTTCTGAACAGGAAAAATTTAGTAATTACTGGATTTAGATGTTTAAATAATTAAATATTTAAAAATTGAGACCTTCAACTTTTGATTCAACAGGTATGACGAATTCAAAAGTGCTGCCTTTTCCGGGTTGACTCTTAACCCAGATTTTTCCTTTATGCATTTCCACATACTTTTTAACAATTGTAAGGCCAAGTCCGGTTCCACCCTGTTCTCTGATGTTATACTTGCTAAGTTGTTTGAATGGTTCAAAAAGCCGGTCAGTATTCTCACTGGAGATTCCAATTCCATTATCCTTAACACTGGTATGGATCATATCACCGACCTGTTTGATATTAATGCTTACTGTTCCTCCCTGTTCAGTGAACTTGATGGCATTTCCTATCAGGTTGTAAAGTATTTGCTTGAATTTAGTTCTGTCTGCATTCATTGTAAGGTCAGGCTCAACACTGACTTTGATTTTTATGTTCTTTCTTTCAGCAATAGGTATTATTGTGGCTCTTACTTCTTCAACCACATCGCCGACACAGAACGGACAACAACAAATTTCCATTTTCCCTGCTTCCATCTTCGAGAAATCAAGAATTGAATTTATAAGTCCCAGCAGGTGTTTTCCACTATTGGAAATGTGCTCAACATACTCTGATTGTTTATCATTCAGCTCACCTACTATTTCATGTGTAAGAATTTCAGAGAAGCCGATAATTGAGTTAAGAGGAGTTCTCAGTTCATGGCTCATGGTTGCCAGAAACTCGCTTTTACTTGTGCTTGCATCTTCTGCCATTTGTTTTGCATTAATCAGGGCTTCTTCTGCATTTTTCCTCTCAGTAATATCCCTGCACACACAGAAAATTAATTTTTCTTTTCCAAAGATTGCACCATTTCCACTTACTTCTACATCAATAAGAGTTCCATCCTTACATCTTTGTCTTGTTTCATGAGTTACGCCAACTTCATCTGCAAGACTTATCATTTCTATTAACTGCTCGCGGGTGTATTCGGTATCCCAGTCCCACATATAAAGAGAGGTGATCTCTTCTTCCGTGTATCCCAGCATGCTGGCAAATTTCTTGTTCGCCTCAAACACTTTTCCATTGTGGTCAATAATAACAATCCCATCTGCAGACTGTTCAATAAGGATGCGTCTTTTCATGGCTTCCATTTCAAGACCTTTTTCAGCGAGTTTGCGATCACTTATATCCTGAAGAGAACCGGTTACTTTCACAACCTTGCCGTCAAAAATCTTAGGGTGTCCGGTGGTTCGCACCCATTTATGATTGCCTTTTGCACTAATAAGTTCAAGTTCAAGGTCGTAAGGTCTTCCTCTCTCAATAACATTTTTGATTGCTTCTTCAATGATTTCCCTTGAGCCTGGCGGGTAAAATGTAAATCCGAAATCAGTGTCAGTTGGGATTTCAGGATCAAGTTCGTGTATTTTTGCAACTTCAGGTGTCCATTTGCCTTTTCCTGATTCGACTTCAAATTCCCAGCCACCTATTTTTGCAATCTGGCACACATCATTCAGGAGTTCTTCGCTTTCTATAAGTTTATTCTTTGTTTTTGTTATGTCAATATGGTGCAAGAGAACGCCAGTAGGTGTTTCACTGGAAAGCGGATGAACTTTTAACAGGAACCATCCTATATTGCCATTGTACTTGTAGGAATATTCAGTCTTAAAAGAACTTTTCTTACCACAGATGACTTTTTTAATCCCTGCTTCTATGATTTTTGTCTTTTCCTTACTGTTAATGTTAGGATTTTCACTACAAAATGCAAAAAAATCAGAACCTTCTTTGCATTGGCCGTCGGGTTCATGTTTCTCAGAAAAGTGCTTCCAGGCTTTATTAGTAAAAAATACTTTTCCATCCGGCGAAAGTATGATTACCCCGTCATCCCAGAGGTCTATTGATTTTGTATCGAAAACAAAATTTGATTTTTTATCATTTTTTGCAGGCATCATCAAGGCACCATTTAATTATGCCTTTTTTATAGAACTAATTGTTTATATTCTTTGTTAAAAAGTTCATCAAAATAGCAACAAAATCAAAATATTACGGAATAGGCCATTAATTAATATTTTAAGCATCAACATTTATGTTTTCATATTCCGGCTCTTTTGGTATTGTGAAAGTAAAACTGCTTCCATCGCCCGGTTTGCTTTGGACACTTATACGACCTCCATGCATTTCTATGAATTTTTTAGTAATGGCCAGACCGAGGCCTGTTCCTTCAAGTTCATGATTCATGTACGGCTTTATCTGCTTAAAAGGCTGGAAAAGCTTATCCATATCAGCTGTGGAAATACCAATTCCTGTGTCCTGTATACTAATACTTATTAATCTGTCATCTGTACTGGCTTTTATTGTTACTTTTCCTTTTTCAGGAGTGAACTTAATTGCATTGCTTGCGAGGTTGTAGATTATTTCCTGTAATTTAGTCCTGTCAGCAATTATCGTTTCAGGCAGTGAAGTTAATTCAAGATCCAGATCCACACTCTTTTTAATTGCCAGAGGTGTTAATGACATCTTTACTTCATTGATGGAGTCTAAAAGATAGAATTGTTCGTAGTTGAGTTCCATTCTGCCAGCTTCTATCTTTGAAAGATCCAGAATATCATTAATCACATTCAGAAGATGCTTCCCACTTTTAGAAATATAGTCAATATACTCAGCCTGTGCCTCGTTTATTTTTCCAAAATCCTCTCCCTTCAGAATTTCTGAAAAACCAATTATGGAGTTCAGAGGTGTTCTTAGTTCATGGCTCATTGTTGCCAGAAATTCATTTTTGGTCAGACTTGCCTCCTCAGCAGTTATCTTTGCTTTCAAAAGCTCATCAGCATATCTTTTCTTTTCTGTTATATCCCTGCAGACACAAAACACAAGTTTTTTCCCACTGTATGCCATGAGATTTGAATTTATTTCGATATTAAGGATAGTTCCATCTTTACATTTCTGTTTTGTCTCAAATAGTACTCCCCTGAAATCAGAACAATGGATCATTTCCAGCAGTTGCTGCCGATTAAAATTAGCATCCCAGTCCCACACATACATTTTCTGGATTTCTTCGACGGTATATCCCAGCATTTCAGCAAAAGCACGATTTGTCTCAAAGACACTTCCATCCCCTTCCAGAATAACCATTCCATCCCTTGATTCTTCCATGAGAAGACGACGCCAGTGTATTTCCTCAGAAAGTGCATTCTCAGATTTCAGACGCTCAGAAATATCTTTAACAATGGCATAATTGTATTCTTTGCCATCATAAACCATATGATTGACAGTAACCTCAACAGGGAGAAGCGTTTTTTCCTTTGTCAGAGACAAGGATTGGAAAGTAAAACTCTTTCTTTCTTTTACCAGTTTCCAGCTCTCTTCCCATTTTTCAGGTGTCAAATCAGGAGATATATCCGTTACTGACATGTTTAATAGTTCTTCTTTAGAATAACCAAGTAGGCTACAGGCAGATTTATTGACAAAGAAGAATTCTCCATTTGATCTTGTCCAGAAAACGGCATCACTGAAATTCTCAAGTGAGAAACAGGCAAGTTTCAATCCTTTTTCAGCTTTCTTACGTTCGGTCAGGTCTCTTACAAATGTGCAATCGTATTCTTTGCCTTCATAATTCATATAGTTGGAAATGACCTCTACCGGACATATTTTTCCGGATTTTGTAGGAATGGTGGTTTCAATGAGTAATGTTTTTTCATTACACAGTTTTTCCCAGTGCTCATCCCACATTTCCTGTGTAATGCTTTTATCAAAGTCAAATATTGACATTGATAGCAGTTCTTCCCTGGGATATCCTACCAGATTGGATACACCTTTGTTGATGAAAAATACGTTCCCATTCTTTTCCAGCCACGCCACGGCATCGCTGGAATTTTCAAGGGAATGACTCGCTTTCTTCAATTCATCTTCTGCATTTTTTCTCTGGGTTATATTCCTGCCAACACCCAGTACGCCTATCAATTGTCCATTTTCATCATGAACCGGACTTTTGATGGTTTCCAGCCATACTCTGTGGCCGTCGTCGGCATATACGACTTCTTCTTCAAATACAATAGGATTTCCTGCATTTATCGCTTTTCTATCCATCTCGACAAAAAAATCTGCAACTTTTTTGTCTACGAAATCATAGTCTGCTTTTCCAATGATTTCTTCTTCTTCAGCACCATAGAGATGTTCGAATTCGGCATTGCAGGCAAGGTATTTACTATTTACATCTTTCAGCCATACAAGGTCAGGTATCGTGTCCAGTAATGTGCGCAATTGCCCTCTGCTTTCAAGCAGGTCTTTTTCTCTTTTCTTGCTTTCTGTCAGGTCTCTTACAAAAGCACAATCGTATTCTTTTCCTTTGTAATCCATGTAAGCAGATGTGATATCAACAGGACACATCTTGCCGGATTTGGTTTTCAATGAAGTTTCAATATGGAAAGTTTTCTTATTCTTTATTTTTTTCCAATGCTTACTCCATGTGTACTGTTTAAAGAATGGATTTATATCGCATACAGATTTTGAAAGAAGTTCTTCTTCTGAATACCCAAGCAGTTCACATGAGGCTTTATTGACATAAAAGATACGGCCAGTTTTTTCCATCCGGAATACTGCATCACTTGAATTTTCCAGTGAAAAACTTGCCAGTTTTAATTCTTCTTCATCTTTTTTGCGTTCTGTAATGTCTCTGCATATGCACAGAACCAGTTTCTTTTCAGAAAAATAGATAAAATCAGATGCAATCTCAACATCTATATGTGTGCCATCTTTTCTGTATTGGCGTGTTTCAAAAGGTCCTCCTTTAAAGTCATCTGTAATAAGAAGTGTCACTAATTCCTCTTTTGAATATCCTTCTGCCCAGTCCCATATATGCAATGTTTTCATTTCTTCCAGAGTGTAACCAAGCATTTTAGCAAAAGCAGGATTTGCTTTGAAAACTTTTCCTTCCAAATCCAGGATTACAATTCCGTCTCTTGACTCTTCCATCAGGCTGCGACGCCAGTTCACTTCATCTGCCAAAGCCCTTTGGGCTTTTTTGCGTTTGCTTATGTTTCGAATCACTGCACAGTTGTATTCATTTCCATAATAAACCAGATAATTTGCCGTAATTTCCACAGGGTAAATTTTTCCGCTGCAGCAGCGGTGAGTAGATTCAAAAGTAACATGCATGTTCTTTTTAAGGTATTTCCAGTGTTCATTCCATAAATCCTCGGAATAATTAATATCAAAATCCTTGATATTCATACTGAGTAATTCTTCCTCTGAATACTCAAGAAGCTCAGATGCAGCTTTATTCGCATAAAGCAAATCACCGAATTCATTTACCCACAGAACAACATCGGCATTGTTTTCAAGTGAGAATGAGGATAGTATTATCTTCTCTTCGGCTTTTTTTTGCTCGGTTACATCCCTTACCACTACATAGTGGATATCATTTTTATCAACAAGCGGAGCACTTCTGTATATTTTAACATCACGAATGTCACCGTTTGCAAGCATGTGTTTTGAAAAAAAGTAATTTTTATCTTCGGCAATCTTGCATTCAATGGGAAGGTCGTTTCCTGCTATTTTACTTAATTCCATTATATGAACGTCTATGTCCTGGATACCCATAGCTTTTAGTTCTTCCTGGCTACACCCATAAAATTCAGAAGCAGCTTTGTTGGCATCCAGTATTTTACAGTTGTTTTGATCAATTAACAGTACCACAGCTTTTTCATTTTGAAATAGATCTTTATATGTTTCTTCATTTTTAAGAAAATAGTCAATCAGTGTTTCTTCATTGCACAGGAATGACAAATCGTATCCTGAATGCTCCAAATGATGAACTTTTTTTTCCATAGAATCATCTACCCCGTTCAAAAGTCAGATGTGTCACTGCAAAGAAACCCGGCATATTAGACCAGATAAAATGCCAGAAGATAAGTTCATTTGAAATCCTGATACTTTCAAAAGCAAACCCTATCTTTTGCTGACGCAATCAACCCTGTAAATATTACTATTAAACCGGCTCTGTAGAAAACCTACTTCGGATTTTATTTTAGCATACTAATTTAAAAATAATAAATCCCCTGAGTATTACTTACCACAGAAAACACAAAGGGGATGATTGTGTTTTGTCTAATAAGTACTTAAAGTTTGTTGATACAGCGTTAGCTGTATCAGGAAACTCACACCTGCAAATTTATAGTTGTAAATATTCTAAAAGAAAGTATACTCAACACCAGCTATTGACACTAGTTTTGTTGAAAGAGTATCTTGATGAGGATTATCGAGATATCGTTGAAATTGTAGAATTAATGGATAAAGTCAAAGAAAGAATTGGACTTAAACAAGTTCCACATTTCACTACACTCCACAAATTCATTCAGAGATTAAAATCTATTTATTTCAATGGATTATTGCATCAAACATTGAAACTGTTTTATTCACATGGTGAACAAATAGAGATTACTGCTGTTGATTCAAGTGGATTTACAAGTGGCCATTGTAGCTACTATTATTCCTGGAGAACAGGAAAGAAACGAAGATCTTTCCTGAAAACAAGTATCTCAGTTGATACTGGAAAGTTCATTATTACTGGTTTCAAGATATCAGGCAAGCCTGTTCATGATGCAAAGCATGCAATGGCATTGCTGAAGCAATGCCATAAGAATCGTAAATCCAAGTACTATGTCATGGACAAAGGGTACGATTCTGAAGAAATACATTCATTAACAAGAGAACAACTTGAATCCATAGCCATGATTCCTTTGAGACAAAGAAAGAGGAAGAGAATAAAAGGAGTGTACCGCAGAAAAATGGTATGGGAATTTGATAAAGATTTGTATCATAACAGAAATCTGGTTGAAACAATGTTCTCTGTCCTGAAAAGGAAATATGGTGAGGAAATTAGGGCAAAAAAGTATTGGAATCAACTGAAAGAAGTAAAATTCAAACTATTAGTGCATAACCTTGACAGATATGTCATGGTTATACTTATTGTCAAAATAAGGATTTCTACAGAGCCATTAAACCTCTAATATTTATAGATGAAGGATTTGATTCGACAAATTTCACTCAATTTTCAGTGTATGGAAAAAGTAATATAAAAAATTTAAATTAAAGATTTTACAATGATTTATTCAGTGTGATCCAGAAAACACTTCCCTTTCCTTCCGGATTATTTTCCACACCATATGTTCCGCCATGCAGTTCTATTATGCGCTTTACAATAGCAAGCCCCAGTCCTGTACCTTTAATTCCTCTTTTATCGGCACGCTGGAACCGATTAAACAATAATATTTTATCGGAATCCGGAATTCCTGCACCACGATCGGTAACAGCCACCTTCCACATATTTCCTACATCACTGAAAGTAATATCTATGATACTGTTTAATGGACTATACTTAATGGCGTTGGATAACAGATTAGCAAATACTTCCTCAATAACAGGATTTGCCCTTGCAGGGCAGCAAGTTTGTCCATAGACGTTTACAGTCTGTTTGTTATTTTCGCTTTGATCCCTGAATCCATCGATGACCATTTTAAACACAGGTACCAGGTCAATGACTTCAAAGTCTATATCTTCCTGTTTCTGAAGTTTTGCAAGAGTTGTGGCAGTTTCAAGCAGCTCTATGAGCCTGTCATTATTGCTTTTCACTTTCAGTGCCAGCATTCTTGCCTGCTCGTCTTTAATTGTATCAAGCAGTTCTTCTGTGTAGCCTTTGATAACACTTGCAGGCGTGAGCAGGTCATGGCGTATGATATCTGTGAAGAGGTCTTTGAGGTCATTTGACTTTTTGAGTTCGCCTGCATACCTTTTAAGCCTGTCTTCTGCTTTTTTCCTTTCAGTTATGTTCCTGGCAACAGAAAGGATCGCCTGCTCGCCTTTATATTCAATAAGCCTGGAATTAAGTTCCAGTGGGAGTGTGGTTTCATCTTTAAGTATAAAAGTAATTTCAAAAATCACACTTTTTTCCTTGATAATACGTTCAGTATAACTGTCCATCAATTGTTTCATTTCAGGCTTTACAATGTCAACAGGAGACATTTCAAGCATTTGTTCTTTTGTAAAACCTGTTGAGGATACCATTGCTCTGTTTACATCTACAAAATTACCATACGGTTTGCAAATATATATAAGGTCATCTACATTGTTGAGTATTGTCTTAAGGTTCTTTTCGGATTCAACCAGCATTGCTTCTATTCTTCTGTTCTCTGTAATGTCCTCTCCTGAACTGATTACGCCTATACGCTTTCCATTCTCATCTTCAACCGGGACATCATGCCAGAATATCAGTCTTTCTTCACCGTCTTTTGTTAAAAGGTAATTTTCAAAATACTTAGGAGGGTCCAGCTCGTGGTTGATTACCTTGATAAAATTACTTCTGGTAATTTCCCTGACACTATCCGGCAGGAAACAATCAAACCAGTTCTTTCCTACTATCTCGTCTTTGTCATATCCGAGAACTTCAGCTCCTTTGTTATTAACAAAAATGACATTAAGATCAGTATTCACAATTCCTATGATGGAACCTGCAACATCAAGATAATTGTACAGCTTATCCCTTTCTCTTTTGAGAAGGTCTTCAGTTCTTTTCCTGTCACTTATGTCTCTGATAATGAGAAGTTCTGCCTTCTCAGCTTCGTAATCGATAATTGAACCATTAATCTCAACAGGAATATTTCCATTGTCTCTGGTTGCAATGTTAATGTCAAAGATTTCTTTTTCTGCAACCTTACTGGTACACAATTTGAGCCATTCGGATGCTCCCTGCTCATCATTTGCAGGACTGAACTTCATGTAGCTCTGGTTGATTATTTCATCATGGTCATAACCAGTGAGTTCAGAAATCATGGAATTAGCAAATTTAATGATCCCATTCTGTATGATGAGGATACCATCGTTTCCTTTTTCAACAATGGTTGAGTATTTCTTTTCAGATTCATGCAGTCCCTGAACTGCGTTTTTTGTTTCAGATATATCTTTGCCCACACAAATGAATAGCTCTTCTTTCTCACTATCCAATGGCTTGCAGGTTATGCTCATGGGTACTCGTTCTCCACTTTTGCAAAGGTGCTCACATTCAAATGTAAAATGTCCGTTCTCAACCGTTTTTTCTATTATAGGTGGAACATCTTTACTTACGGAACATTGGGCCATAAGTCCGGATATATTCATTTGATGAAGTTCATCTGATGTATATCCGGTACATTCTTGAAAAATGGTGTTAAAATCTACGATGTTAGTTTCAGAATTAATAACAAAAATATAATCATCAAGTTTGTTGTAACAATCCCTCATTTCTCTTTCAAGGTTCTTCAGTTCCATTATTTCATTCCTGTTTTCAAAAGCAAGTGTTACAAATCTTGTGAGTACACCAAGTTGTTCTTCATATTCTTCAATCCTGCTTTTGTTATCTTTTACATCAGGAAGAAGTCCTTTTAATTTGAATTCTATAAAACCCTCACTTTTTCCATTAATGACAATTTCATTAATAAGTGACATGTCATGATCAGTACAATCCGGATGCTGACACTCTTTTCCAAACATCCCTATTTTTATGGAAACCAGTTCTGATTCATCAAAAAAAGTTATAACTTTGTCTGCAAGTAAACTCAGAGATTTTTCTACTGATGGCTCTTTTAACAATATTCTAAAGACATCTGTTATATTATTTATAATCTCAACATCTTTTTTTGAGTATCCATTCATCTCCCATTTTCCCCATGAGCAAATAAATGGCAGGTGCTTTCGCTAAATGCGTTATATAGCAATCTCCACACTAACCTATTCATTCTATGCTTCTTTAATTTATAAATATATCTACTTAAAGGATTTTTATAAATATGTCTAAATTTATTTGAAACTTATTATGGTTGATGAGATAAATAAACAAGTTTGGCACAAAAACTTAATACTCTTACGTATGCATTAAAAACTTATAGCCTTTTCAGCTTAATTTTAATTATACAGGTATTCCCCTACAAAATCTGTGTCAGCGGATGAAGCAGATTCTATTATCTCAAGGAAATCAGCATTGTTAATATTAGTTGATTCCACAAATTCTATGTTTGCCTGTTGCAGTGCTTCTACACCAATTGTCTCATATAATGTGTATGTTAGTGAGAATGCTTTCTTGTATCCATAATCCACATGCTCTTCATTATCACTATTGAGGGTTTGTGGTGTGTTCCAGTCGGAAAGCGGGAAGTCATGTTCATCGTGGAGATCTTCGTATTTTTGAAGGAAGCGGTCACGTCTTGATTCTGCGGCGTCAGGTTCCATCTCACTGAGAACTATGTATGTGTACAGGTCTGCATAACCTTCATCCATCCACAACTGGTCAAAGTTGCAGGCACGTGTCCAGTAGTGTGAAAGTTCATGAACAAGTATTCCATGATTGGATGTGTAAAGAAGCCAGATTCCGTTTCTCCCCTGATTATAGCCCCCATAACCACCGGTTTCTGTCAGGTTTGCCTGTGTTATTGTAATATTATACTCGGGAGGATATGCAAAACCCCATTTTTCTTCAAGAAGCTCAAGGCTTTCAATGCTAGTCCGCATGATATCCTGTGCCCACTGCTCTTCGCCTTCCCAGTATCTGACCTCAATGTCCACATCACGTTCTGTAAGGTGGGCTGTATCTTTTAATGTAAGGCGAGGTGAGGCTCTTACAGAGTTGACAGTACATGCTTTTTCCCAGTTTTGCCCCTTTTCAAAAATGTAGACACTGGAATACAATTTATCTTCTACTCTGTAATCATCCCTGCTAAGCTGGGTTTCAAAGTCATCCGGTACTTCCAGGGTTACTTCAACATTGTCACCGTATTCATTTAATGAGAACACAGCTGTATTCTGGTTTACTTCAATTTCGTAAACAACCTGGAATGTGTAACTTTCCTCATACCATACCTTGTTGTTGAAATAAAAGACGTAATATCCTTCTGCTGATTTACTGAATGCCATGCTGTTCTCATCATCAAAAACCTCAATGTTGAGTGCTCCATCAGGAAGGTAGGAATTGTAGCTGGAGTAAAATCCTCTCCAGTATTTAGTATCAGGATTGTTGTTGTTAAATGTGATCTCTTTTGATACTTTTACCATTCCCTCTTCAGGAATAAGTTCATAATTTGAGCTTATATCGGTGATGATATCACCGCTTGCTGCTGAACTTATTGTTATGGTACACAGGAGCACCAGAAGAACTGTTGTTCCTGTGAGTATCTGACGTTTTTTAGAAGATCTCATCACTATCTAAGTGCAAGACTGAATGTACACGGTTTAAACCGTTATGACATTAAAAATTGATTTGTGTACATGAAAATAGAATGTTTGTGCATAGAATTAAAATAATTCAGTCAAAATTATAAATTTATGTGCAGATCTCGATGTATGTATGTAGATATACACGCATCAATCTGTGATTATGGGGTCGGTTCCTGTTAGCGTGTGGCATAATAGCAAACCATTTAAAGATGTACTCCTATGAGAGGATATTTTGCGGAGATATTTCCATGAGATACTGGCAGCCAAAATACGAAACTATGAAAAAGGACGAACTTGCCGAACTACAACTAAAACGCTTAAAAAAGACGGCTGCGGCAGTCTATAATAACGTTCCTTTCTACAAAGATAAGTTCAGGCAGCTTGGCATAACTCCTGATGATATAAAGTCACTTGATGACATCAGCAAATTACCAACAACAAGAAAAACTGATCTCAGGGATAATTATCCATTCAATCTTTTTGCAGTGCCAAAAGAGGACATAGTACGAATTCATGCATCCTCAGGTACAAGTGGCAAACCAACAGTTGTTGGTTATACTAAGAATGATATCGAGAACTGGTCAGATCTCATGGCAAGGAACCTCACAATGGCAGGTCTTGACAGCAGTGATGTTTTTCAGAATGCAGTTAATTACGGGCTTTTTACAGGCGGTCTTGGTTTCCATTATGGTGCTGAAAGAATGGGCGCCATGACAGTGCCAAGTGGTACGGGAAATACAGCCAGGCAACTTGAGATGATGATTGACTTCGGTGTTACAGCTGTTCACTGTACTCCTTCTTATGCACTTTATCTTGCAGAAACAGCAAAGGACATGGATATTGTAGACAAACTTTCCTTAAAAGTAGGTTGTTTTGGCGCAGAACCATGGTCATCCAATACGAGAAAACAGCTTGAAAATGCTCTTAATATCAAAGCATATGATTCATATGGCCTTTCAGAACTCATGGGGCCAGGTGTTGCTTTTGAGTGCGAGGAGCAGGACGGTCTTCACATATGGAGTGACCATTTCTATGTTGAAGTTCTTGACGAGAATGATGAGCAGGTTGCAGAAGGTGAGAAAGGAGAACTTGTACTCACATCCCTGACCAAAGAAGCTCTTCCGATAATAAGATACAGGACCGGTGACATTACACGTCTTCTTGAGAGTGAATGCTCATGTGGTCGTACAACACCACGTATTTCAAGGCTTCTTGGAAGGGCAGATGATATGCTCATTGTAAGAGGTATCAACGTGTTCCCATCACAGATTGAGGATGTCATTGTGGATATTCCTGAAGTCACAGAACATTTCCAGGTTATTCTTGACAGGAATGCCAAGATGCTTGATGAAATTACTGTCAGGGTAGAGCTTGAGGAGAATGCATTCACAGGTGAACTTAAAGACCTTGCAGCTGTTCGCAGGCATGTAGAGAACGAACTCAAGAGTGTGCTCAATATCAGGACAAATGTGGATCTTGTTGAGAAAGGTTCTATCCCAAGAACAGCAGGAAAGTCACAGAAAGTTGTCGACAGAAGAAGCATCCTATAATTGCTTTTAATAAATATTAATATCAAATCTCAGGTGAAAGAATGCCACATGTTATGGAACTTCTTGGAAAAGCCAGAGTCGTTGTAGAGAATGAAAAGGTTGTAGAGGTTGGTGAACCTTTAATCGGCTGGTGTCCTATTTTTGACAAAGCCCGAGGTATAACTGAAATCACAAAGGAAGAGATCAGGAAAAATATGGAATTCCGCATAAAGGATTTCGGTCTCTTTACAAACAAACGTCAGCTTGACATGGATATTTTCGTAGGTTTTGGCGCATCAGAAACAATGATGACAGGACTTACCAGTGGTCTGCTGGATACAACTGTTACCGCATGTGATGGTGCAGGAACAGTAATTTCCAATAATCCAAATCTTGTTCAGGGAATCGGAGCACGTATCTCCGGTCTTGTTGAAACAGAACCTATTGATGAGACTATTAACGGAATAAATGAACGTGGTGGAATTGTCCTTGACCCTTCAACTGCCAGAATCGACCCTGTTGCAGGAGTCAGAAAAGCAGCACAACTTGGCTACAGGAAAATAGCTGTTACCGTTGTTTTCCCGGAAACTGCCAGACAGTTGCGTGATCTTGAAAAAGAACTTGACATTGAGCTTGTGATTATAGGTGCACATGTAACGGGTATTAACAAACAGGCAGCACAGGGCCTGATTGATTCAACTGATATCCTGACAAGTTGTGCCTCAAAGCATGTACGGGAACTTGTACAGCCATTGGTTCAGGTTGGCAGTGCTGTTCCTCTTTTTGGACTTACAAAACGTGGAAAGGACTTGCTTCTTGAAAGGGCAAAGGAAGTCGATTCTCCTCTGTTTGTCAGTTCATCAAAACTTCCATCATTACCTGAAACAAAACAACCAAGAGAACTGGTTTGATAAACCAGCTTTCTTTTTTATTGGTATTATTGTTTTTAGCCGATTAACACGTAACTTCAACTAAATTTGAATTCTATTTTTCAGGAATCTGAAGTTTATTCTTCTTCCTGTACGTCATCCCATTGAATATCGCAACGGTATCTCCCTGGTCATCTGTAATGTTTACAACGTAGGTTGATATTTTCGGGTTGATGGATGTTTCCTTTGCTTCTGCATAAAGAGTGCCTTCTACTGCGGCTTTGACAAAGGATATGTCGGCATTGATAGCAACAGCAACAGTCCCATAGGAATTTGAAGCAGCAGCAAATGCCATATCTGCAAGTGTAAATATTGCTCCGCCGTGCACAGTGCCCAGGATATTGTGATGTCTTTTTTCTATCCTCATTTCGGCTTTAGCATAGCCTTCTGAGACTTCAGTTATTTTCATGCCGGAATTTGATGCGAAACATTCCTGAGAAAAATATCTTTGGATATCATTCATGTTTTCCATAAAAACCCTCATTGAGTGATGTCCCACTCAGTTTGTTTTCTTCATACTTATATTAGTTGTTAATTGGTCGGTTAATTGTTTGCAGATAATATCTGAGATGATTAATCATGATAAATAAGGGTTAGCTATATATACAAATAAGATATAGTCTATCATGATAAAACATGACAGAATATTACGTTAATCACAGCCCATACAGTTTTGGAACATTCTTCCTTTCACTGATGATCGCTCTCATAACCTATTACTCATTCCTCAGCTACCACGGTGTAGTTTGATTTGTACCACAAAGAAGGATTGGGTCTATTTGGGGACTAGTGTAGAAAAGAGCATAAATGGATGATACGATCCATTTGCTCTTTTCCCTTCATATGTCATCAATCTACAACAACATTTGTTAGTTGTTTTTTTATTGTGCCTGGTTCTTGTTTCTATCATTTTCATCATTTTCTTATGTCTTTCCTTTATTCAAAGTTCAGAATACATAGTTATATTTAAGTTTTAACAAACATTTAGCATTTAATTAATATATATCTTCAATTTCTTAGTATGTGGCGTTTTAATATGGATATATATTTTTGACAATATAAAACACTGCTAATTTTTGGGCTGTTTTGCAAAATATTTATATTGCACTGAGTAATTGCTTTACTTTACAGGACAAAAAAATTGCTACTTACGGACCGGTTAAAAGGCAGACAATTTATTTGTTTACCATGGGCTGTTTGAAGTGACAATTAGAGTAGGGGTAATAGGTGTGTTAGGTAATGATAAAGTAGATGATATTGCTGATTTGGACTCAATGGATATACCCGACTCGGTAAAACGGGAATTATTTCAAAAAACAGCTCTTCTTTCAGGATTGCTTCGTTCCGTTCCTGATCTTGTTTTTTTTAAGGATACAGATGGTATTTTTCTTTCATGCAATGAAATGTTTTCCAGATATGTAGGTAAACCTGCAAGCGAGATTATAGGAAAGACGAGCCATGATATTTTTGACAGAAGCAGAGCTGACTTTTTCCGCTCTAACGATAAACGAGTGCTTGAATCCGGCCATTCTTATAAAAGTGTGGAATGGATAGACCGTGCCGATGGAAAAAGAATTCTTCTTGAAACGTTTAAAACCCCACTTTTTACTGAGGAACATGAACTCATAGGTGTTGTTGGTGTCGGTCGTGATATAACTGAGCGTAAGCGTGCCGAGATTGAGTTAAAAGACAAGAAGAATGAACTGTTCCAGATAGTAAATGGAAGTCCTATTCCGGCATTTGTGATTAACAAAGATCATGATATTATATACTGGAACAAAGCCTGTGAGAATACAACAGGCATAAAATCCAAAGACATAATTGGAACCAGAAATTCCTGGATGCCTTTCTATGATAGTAAAAGACCGGTACTTGCAGATCTTATTGTTGATAATTGTCTTAATGACATAGAAAAGGTATATGGTGATAAAAAGCTGCAACCTTCTTTTGTTGAAGGTGGTTACCAGGCAGAAGATTATTTTGACGTAATTGGCAGATGGATTCTTTTTACTGCTGCTCCTATAAGGGATCATAACAATGAGATCATAGGAGCAATCGAAACACTTCAGGATATCAGTTTGTCCAAACAGGCTGAACAGGCAATGCTGGAAGCTAAAATGCTGGCGGAGAATACTTCACGCACAAAGAGCGAGTTTCTCTGCAATATGAATCATGAACTTAGAACTCCCTTAAACCTTATTCTGGGGTATGCAGATCTTCTTCTGGCAGAAGAAACCGGAACTCTGAATGAAGAACAGAGACATTTCTCTGAGATTATCAAATTCGCAGGGTCCAGATTCCTGGACCTGGTTGATTCTTTGATATACATTGCTGAGATAGAAGAAGGAAAAATGGAACTTGATGTTGATTTATTTTCAGTCCCAAATCTTATGTCTGATGTAAAGAGGATGCTAAGTTCTCAAGCACTCAAAAAAGGTGTAAGTCTGGAGTTTGATATTCATCCTTCTGTAACAGTTGTATATGCTGATAAGTCCAAGATAAAAACAATTTTGCACCATCTGATCAGTAATGGGATAAAATTCACACCATCCGGTGGAACTGTTCTTGTAATTATCAGACAGAACCAGAATAATGAACTTAAGCTGATTGTAAAAGATGATGGAATAGGTATATCAGAAGAAGATCAGAAGAGACTGTACAATGCTTTCGTTCAGCTTGACTGGTCGCTTAACCGTAAATTTGAGGGTTCCGGGCTTGGTCTGAGTATTGTCAAGAAATTTGTGGAAGCACAGGGAGGCACAATCAGTCTTAAAAGCAAACCCGGTGAAGGAAGCACATTTGAAGTACTCTTGCCACTGTCTTCCTCAGAAAACTCCGGTGTACTTGGAGACATGTGCAATAGTACGGAATATCTTGAATAGATGTAAATTTTCAGAGGATTTCATCATCCTCTATTTCCACATCAAGCACTTCCAGCTTAATCTCTTCCCCGTTTCCATTAAAGCACTTCCAGTTATCCGGTCCGAAAGGGTGACCAACTATTATATGGTGGTTTCCGGTTTTGCTGAACAGCCGGAGATCAGCCTTTGAAGGTCTTATAATGGAACTGGGATGGCTGTGTACAGAGCCAACAGCGGAGATATTTGGCATCATAAAGAGTTTAAGAACTGCATTGATTTCACTGGACTCAGTTCCTGGAAGTATAAGTACATCCGTAATAATGCCATCTTTTGTTTCCAGAAGCCCGGCAAATTCATTTGGAAAAGTTGATTTGCTAACCTCCATGATAAAGTCCAGAGTTTCTCTGGCAATTCCCTTTATTGTTTCGCTCATCTGTTAATTCTACACATGGAGAACATATAAATTTTTTCAAAACACTATTATTATGAGAGGATCATGAGAGATTGAAGACAAGCTAAAAATGATTTCAGGTGTTGGCAAATGGATGAGAAACCAAAAGTAATACTTTGCAGGGAAGGAGATAATACTCTGGGCGAACGGTCACTTGAATTACACGAGAACGCCGGTGGAGTTATCGGTACATGCGGAAAAGTTCCTCTTAATAATATTGAAGACCTGAGCCTTGCGTATACTCCCGGAGTAGCTGAACCATGCAGAAAAATAGCAAAAAAACAGGATGATGTCTATAAATACACAATGAAACGTAATTCTGTGGCAGTTATCAGCGATGGATCGGCGGTTTTAGGTCTTGGTAATATTGGTGCACATGCAGCGCTTCCGGTAATGGAAGGAAAAGCATTGATATTCAGGGAACTTGCCGGGATAGATGCAGTCCCAATTTGTATTGATACTACAGATACTGAAGAAATCATAAAAACAATCAAAAATATCGCACCTGCATTTGGTGGTATAAATCTGGAAGACATAAGTGCTCCAAGATGTTTCACTATTGAGGAAAGGTTGCGAAAAGAACTGCCTATTCCTGTATTCCATGATGACCAGCATGGAACCGCTGTTGTTGTAATTGCCGGTCTTCTGAATGCCCTGAAAATCACAGGTAAAAAGATGAGTAAGATAAAAGTGGTTGTTTCAGGAGCTGGTGCTGCAGGAAAAGCAATAGCATTAAAGCTTATACTTGCAGGTGCAAATCCCGAAAAATTACTTATTTGTGACAGTCACGGAATTATTCATAAAGGTCGAAAGGAAGGCATGAATCCTGAGAAAGAAGACCTTGCGGAAGTAACCAATAAGCACGTTATCAAAGGTACACTTGCAGATGCAATGCAGGATGCTGATGTATTTATTGGTGTTTCCGCACCGGGTATTGTTAGTGGGGAAATGGTTGCATCCATGGCTTCAGATCCAATTGTCTTTGCCATGGCAAATCCCGTCCCTGAAATAATGCCGTCTGAAGCTAAAATGGAAGGTGTGAGGATTGTTGCCACCGGACGTTCGGATTGTCCGAACCAGATTAACAATTGTCTTGGTTTTCCGGGTCTTTTCCGTGGAGCCCTTGATGTCTGTGCCATTGACATTACACCTGAAATGGAAATGGCTGCTGTGTATGCACTTGCCGATATTGTAAAGGATGAAGAGCTGGACGAGAACTATATAATCCCGGGTCCGCTTGACAAAAAAGTTGTGAAAACAATTGCAAAAGCAGTTTCAAACGAAGCTATCAGGAATGGTGTTGCAAGAAGTTTCTATTAAGCATTCGTTTTTCGGATCAACAGGAAGAAAAATATGCACACTTGTACCTTTCCCTTCTGTTGACTCGACCCATATCCTGCCATTATGTGCGTCAACCACTTTTTTAGCTATATGCAGTCCAATTCCGTTTCCTCCATATCTGCGGGTGGAAGAACCATCAATTTGATAAAACGGATCGAATATTTTCTTTAATTCAGAAGGCGGAATTCCAATTCCAGTATCGCTTACTTCAATATGAATTCCATCATCAATCTCACAGGCAAGGATTTCAACATTGCCGTTTTCAGGTGTGAATTTTAGAGCATTATCTATCAATTTATACATTAGTTGCGGAAGGAAATAGACGTCACCATTTATTATAGGAAGATTTTCTGTTACCTTTTTCTGCAAATTTATTTTTCTTTTTGTTGCTTCGAACTCATGGTGACTGACTGCATTATCTATAACATTCTCCATTTGTATAGGATCGAATTGGTAACATGTTTTACCGGCAAGCACACTTGCCATATAAAGCAATGAATCGATAAGATTTCCAAGTTTTTTGGAACTGTTAAATATAGCATCAACTGACTTTTTTTGTTTTTGGTTTAAATTCCCAATTTGATTATCAATGAGTATTTCGCTGTATCCGCGGATAGAATTAAGTGGAGTTTTGAGTTCGTGACTGAGATTAGATATGAATTCATATTTCATTATCTCCATGGATTTTAGTTCCTCATAGGCTCTTATCAGTTTCCTGTTGCGCTCATTCAGTTTATCCTGAGCCTCCTGCTGTCCAATGGCACTGCCAATAATGTTAGCCACCGCACCAAGAACCGTAACGTCTTCTATACTCCATTTTCCTGTGTCTTTGACATTATCAAGACCAATAAACCCGTTCACTTTCCCGCTTACATAAACAGGAAGCACAAGCAGTGAAGTTATATCCTGCATCTCCAGGATCTCTTTCTCTGCAGAGGCTTCAGGAGGCATTTTTGCTACTTCTTTAACATGAATTATTTCATTTCTTCCGATTTTATCCATCCACCAGGGAAACATGTCCTGTGGCAGATCCTGAAGATTATCTTTCTGGGCTTCAACTCCTTCCTCATTCCATTCGTGTGTATTGCTCATGGTTAAATTTTCATCGTCAAAACGGAACAGGTAAGCGCGGCTTGCTCCGCATACATTGCATGTTTTTCCAAGAGATTCGACAATAACTTCATCCAGATTATCAGGTGCAACAAGGGCGGAGGAAATAAAAGATATTACTTTTTCTATCTCCAGTTTTCTATGTAAAAGCAGGCCTGATTCGTTTTCATCAATATCAACGCAGAAATTCTCTTTGTTTTCAAAAGAGAAACTGCGATCTTCAACATACCATGCAAATAGCTCCTTCTTGGAATTACCGGTTCTTGCATCAACTTTTTTGCATCGAATATCTTTTTCGATATTTAGTTTTGTATTCCATTTGCAGGTAAATATCTGGTCATTCTCTATTTCAGGAATGCTATTTTCTGAATTATTGTTGTCATTGTGGGAATTGCAGCAAAAAACATTATCCATGGATAATCCATATATTTCTTCTATGGCAAATCCTGTAATTCTGGTAAATGCAGGGTTACAGTAGTGAATGTATCTCTGCATGTCTGTAAGTAAAACTCCCAGTGGAAGCTCTTTGTACAGGGTAAGTTTATCCGGACTAATAATAGACTGGTACTGTTCACATTTTCCAGCATCAAACGAAGATTCAGTTACTGTTGAGTTGTTCTCCTTGCAATGCATTTCTCCTCACACTTAAAATATTGCACTATTCAGGAAGATTCCATCTATTTCCATATTTTATATAATACAATCATATATTAATATTTGCAATATATTATTGCATGTAAATATAAGAGCAGTTCAAGAGCAGATTTTGACTCAATTCAGTAGGAGATAGATTATTCCTGAGACAGCAGCTCCTGCAAATGTAGCAACAAAATTAACACCGCTGTTTGAAAGCATACCACGTTTCTGGAGTGTTGCACCAAGAATACTGTCAATATTAGTTCCAAGGAAACCACCGGCTGTTGTAATAGCTATTGCCATACCGGCATCTTCCACCCTTCCAAAAATAACAGGTAGAAGACCAATTACCATGGAACCAAGAAGTGCTGCTATTTCACCAAGTATGGTAACTGCTCCGTCAACACCGGCATTAGTTGGTTTCAGTGTGGTTATCATTATTGGCTGGGAATGGGCGGTTGTTCCAACCTCACTTGCAAGTGTATCCCCGGTTGCAGTAGCCACAGTGCCCAGGTAAGCGAAAATTATCAGGTCTGCATATTGTGGATATATTCCGTAACATATGGCAAGAACCAGAGCTGCCGTACTGTTGCTGAAAACATTCTCATAGCTCCTGACACCGCCTTTGGACTGTGCAAGTCCAATAGATTCCTTGTACCTGTACTTGTATTTGGTAAAAGCTCCTCCAAGTATGAAGAATGTGAGCAACAGGACGAACCAGAAAAGTTCGCTGAATACTATTATAAGAACTCCAAGAAGGGTAGCACTAAAAAGAGCTGAAAGATCAGCTATTTTTGTCTTGTATGCAAGATAACCTAGAATCATGGAAAAAACAAGTGCAAAGAACATCTGCTGCGGTGGCACTGAGTAGCCAAAAGAACTGAACAGCCACATTGACATTCCTGAACCAAGTGGTACAGAAAGGTTATTATCGATGTTAGATGGAATTGATTCAAAAAGTGCTCCTGTTACCGAACCAATTACCGCAAGGAAAAAGAGCATGTTAAGGTCTATAGTAATATCCTGCCAGTGCATAAGCCAGAGTCCGGCTAAATAAGCTGTCAATATGCCTGTACCCAAGAGTACGATACTGGAAGGAAGTAAGCAGCATTCTGCTTCCTCTGCATCCGATTTACAACGCAGGAGTTGAAGTTGCTTGCGATGTCTGATGAAGTTTGCTGAACTTGTTCCAAAAGTGGATATTGCAATTGCACCTGCTATTACGTACAACGGAAGCCTGTAAGGCGTAAATTCCAGTAATGCACTTATCAGCATCAGGATGAATACGGATATCGCAAGGTTCTTTGCGCTTTTAAGTCCCTCGTTTATTTTGTCCGTAAGCATACCCCTTGCACCAGGAAGCGGTTTTTTATACAAATAGCGATTAAGGGACCAGTCTTCAGGAAGAAATGTCAGTGCGAGTATCATTAAAAAACTAAGTATCAAAAGGATCTCAGGACCGATAAAAGGAAACAGAAGTATAAGGAAACCAAAAGCAGCATGAAGTAGTTGCCTTCTGTATTCATGTTCCATGTTCTCAAATATATTAGGAATGCCTGTCATATCGATCGATGCTTTTTACATAATGATTTTTGATTTGCTTTTTATTTCAGATAAATTTTAAGCTATATATTGATAATGATTATTCCATTATTATAATATTAATATATTTTCCTGTTTTTCAATGGATTTGTCGTCTTTATTTGAAAAAACCAATTACAAGAGTATCATGTCATGGTATTACATGACATGTTTTAAACGAATATATTAAAATAATAGTAACCCTTAAACTCACAGACCTATCTGGAGAATACCGGGAAGCAGATTCCCTTTTTGAGATAAAAAACCGCATTTTGCATTGCAATCTGTGAAGTTTCTCTTTTTGTATTCATATGGCCATTTAGGAAGGTGTTTCTATGCAGGAAAAGATCAAAGAAATTGCAGCCCGTGTAAGGGAATTACGTGATATTTCCGATATTTCCGTTGAGGAAATGGCCGGAAAACTGGCATTGTCTGTTGACACTTATTCTAATTATGAAGCCGGGGAAGAGGATATACCTGCAAGCATTCTGCTTGAGATCGCCCAGATTCTCAATGTAGATATGTCAGTATTGCTTACAGGTGAAGTTCCAAGAATGCATGTTTTCTCAGTTACCCGTAAAGATAAGGGTGTAAGTGCAGAGCGCCGCAAAGATTACAAGTACCAGAACATTGCTGCAAATTTCGCTCATAAGAAAGCTGAGCCTTTTGTTGTAAGAGTTGACCCAAAACCCGAAGGTACAGCAATTTCAACTAACAGTCATCCTGGTCAGGAATTTGATTATGTCCTGGAAGGAACCCTGAAAGTGGTTATCCATAACAACGAGATTGTTCTTGAAGAAGGAGATTCCATATTCTTTGATTCCAGCTATGAACACGGAATGCAGGCACTCGGTGGCAAACCTGCAAAGTTTCTGGCTGTGATATTGTAATTTAGTTTTAATTGATGCTTTAATTTATGTTTTAACTTATGCTTATTCGGAGGTAGTATGACTTCATTACTTGAAAAATATGTTTCCCGTGTGGAATTCGAGTCCTATGAGGACTTCAAAGCGAACTTCAAAATCAACATCCCTGATAACTTTAACTTTGCCTATGATGTTGTGGATGTTTACGCAGAAGAACAGCCTGACAAAAAGGCTCTCATCTGGTGTGATGATAATGGTGAAGAAAAGATATTCACTTTCAGGGACCTTCAGTATTACAGTAATAAAACTGCAAATATGCTCAAAAGCCTTGGTGTAAGAAAAGGCGACAACGTTATGCTCATGCTCAAGAGTCGCTATGAGTTCTGGTTCTGCATACTTGCACTTCACAGGATAGGCGCCACTGCAGTGCCTGCCACACACATGCTCACAAAGAAGGATGTTGTCTACAGGGTAGAGCGTGCAATTATCAATACAGTAATATGTGCACCTGATGAAGGAGTACTTGATTATGTAGATGAGGCTTATGCTGAGGTAAGCAGCATATTGAAAAACCGCCTTGTAATCGGCCTTGAAAGAGAAGGATGGCTCGGTTTTACCGACGAAATGGAAAAAGCATCCGAGGACTTTGAGCGTCCAACAGGAGAGGAAGCAACATTTAATGATGATGTCCTGTTGAACTATTTCTCTTCAGGAACCACCGGTTTCCCGAAGATGGTACAGCACAGTTTTACCTATCCTCTAGCACACATTATAACCGCAAAATACTGGCAGAATGTGACCGATGAAGGTCTCCATTATACTGTTGCTGATTCCGGCTGGGCAAAATGTGTCTGGGGTAAGATATACGGTCAGTGGATAGCAGGCAGTGCTGTCTTTGTCTATGACTATGAGAAATTCAGTGCTGATAAAATGCTTGAGAATGCTATCAAATACGGTGTTACAACTTTCTGTGCTCCGCCAACTATCTACAGGTTCCTTATCAGGGAAGACCTTAGCAACTACGACTTTAGTTGCCTGAAGTATTGTGTCACAGCAGGTGAACCACTGAACCCTGAAGTTTACGAGCAGTTCTACAAGATAACAGGTATGAAGCTCATGGAGGGATTCGGACAGACCGAAACAGTTGTTTCAGTTGCAACTTATCCGTGGCTTGAGCCAAAACCTGGTTCAATGGGTAAACCATCACCGGAATATGACATTATGCTCCTGAATGGTGAAGGCAAACCATGTGAAGCAGGTGAAGAAGGCGAGATCTGCATTGACACAAGCTTCGGAAACCCACCTGGAATCTTTACCGGATACCGCTCAGACGAGACACTTACGTCAAGGGTCTGGCATGACGGTTATTACCACACAGGTGACATGGCATGGAAGGATGAGGATGGCTACTACTGGTTCGTCGGACGTGCTGATGACATCATAAAGACATCAGGTTACCGTGTTGGTCCTTTCGAAGTTGAAAGTGCACTTATTGAACATCCTGCTGTACTTGAATGTGCAATTACAGGTGTCCCTGACCCTGTAAGAGGTCAGGTCATCAAGGCAACCATAGTTCTTACAAAGGACTATACAGCCGGCGATGAGCTTAAGAAAGAACTTCAGGACCATGTAAAGAAGGTCACAGCGCCTTACAAGTATCCACGTGTTGTGGAATTTGTACCTGAACTTCCAAAGACCATCAGTGGAAAGATAAGGCGTGTTGAGATTCGTGACCATGATAAGGAAGGTCAGTAACTTTCCTTTTCATTCATTTTTTGTTTAAGTTCCGGACCATAAAGTAAATAGGCAGTTAATGTCTTTAGGGAATATTCCTTATCCGGGATATTATTTTTATTCATTCAAATGAGGCTTTGAATTATGTCAGGCAAAAAAGAACCATACCCGGTTATCAATATCATAGAGTGTAAAGCCTGCGGACGTTGTATTGTAGCATGTCCCAAAGGTGTCCTGAAAATGAGTGACGATCTCAACGAGAGAGGATACCACTATGTAGAATATGCAGGCGAGGGCTGTACAGGTTGTTCTAACTGTTATTATACCTGTCCTGAGCCGCTTGCCATAGAGATACACATTCCGCTTAAGGACGATTGAACTTAAGGTGAGAAAATGGCAACACAATTAGTAAAAGGTAACACAGCAGCTGTTATAGGAGCACTATACGCTGGCTGTGACTGTTATTTCGGTTATCCTATTACCCCTGCAAGTGAGATTTTGCAGGAAGCTTCCAAGTATTTCCCAATGCTTGGAAGGAAATTCGTACAGGCAGAATCAGAAGAAGCTGCCATTAATATGGTCTACGGAGCAGCATCCACAGGTCACAGGGTCATGACTGCATCATCAGGACCTGGTATCAGTCTGAAACAGGAAGGTGTTTCCTATATGGCAGGAGCTGAACTTCCGTGTGTAATAGTCGACATTATGAGAGCAGGTCCTGGACTTGGAAACATTGGTCCTGAGCAGGGAGACTATAGTCAGGTAGTCAAAGGCGGAGGACATGGTAATTACAAGAACATAGTACTTGCTCCAAACTCTGTGCAGGAAATGTGCGATTTTGTTATCAAAGGATTTGAGCTTGCTTTCAAATACCGCAATCCAGTAGTAGTACTGGCTGATGGGGTTCTTGGACAGATGGTCGAGTCCCTGCAGTTCCCGGAAGTTTCAGTAAAACCTGAAATTGATACTGAATGGGCTGTAAGTGGCACAGCAGAAACCAGAGAGAACCTTGTTACATCTATTTTCCTCGACTTCAACCAGCTTGAAGAATTCAACTATGAGATTCAGGAGAAATACGCAACCATTGAAGAGCAGGAAGTTGATTTTGAAGATTACATGACAAAGGATGCAAATATCATTTTGGTTTCATACGGCATCAGCAGTCGTATATGTAAATCCGCTGTTGACCAGGCAAGAAAGGAAGGCATCAAGGTCGGTCTTTTCAGGCCAAAGACACTTTTCCCGTTCCCAAAAGAAGAATTGAAAGCAATTGCAGATTCAAGGGAATGTACATTTGTCTCAGTTGAGATGAGTAACGGACAGATGCTTGAGGATATTAAGCTGGCAATTGAATGCAGCAGACCAACTGATCTTGTGTATCGTATGGGTGGAAATCTGATTACAATGGATCAGGTTCTTGACAGTATCAGAAAGATCGCAGAGGAGGAGTAAAAATGGCAGAAAAAGTCATTAAGAGTGCTGGTCTGTACTCAGAATACACCCGTAAGGGTGGTGCAGCTCCGACTGCAACTCACTATTGTCCGGGATGCGGACATGGTGTTATTCACAAGCTCATCGGCGAAGCTATGTATGATCTGGAAATTCAGGACCGCAGTGTTATGATAAGTCCTGTAGGTTGTGCTGTTTTTGCTTACTACTACTTTGACTGTGGAAACATCCAGGTAGCGCACGGACGTGCTCCTGCTGTTGGAACCGGAGTATCAAGGGCACAGGACGATTCCGTGGTTATTGCTTACCAGGGAGATGGTGACCTCGCATCAATCGGTCTGAACGAGACAATGCAGGCAGCCAACCGTGGTGAGAAAATGGCAGTTTTCTTTGTCAATAACACAGTTTACGGTATGACAGGTGGCCAGATGGCACCTACCACTCTTATTGGAGAGAAAACAGTAACGTGTCCCGATGGAAGAGATCCAAGGTTTGCAGGTTATCCACTACACATGTGTGAGCTTCTTGATAATCTGAAGGCTCCTGTATTTATAGAAAGGGTTTCAGTTTCTGATATTTCACACATTAGAAAAGCTCGCAAGGCTATTCGTAAAGCTCTTGAAATCCAGCGTGACGGCAAAGGATATGCATTTGTGGAGATTCTTTCAACCTGTCCGACAAACCTCAGGCAAAACTCCGAGCAGAGTACTGCTTTTGTGAATGAGGAAATGGAGAAGGAATTCCCACTTGGTAATTTCAGAGACCTTACGGATGAGACAGAACCACTGCTCAGAGGTGACAGTGCATTTGATAAAAAGTCAATTGATGACCTTTTCAATCTTGAAACTGAATCATCACCTGACGCCAAACTTGACCCTTCATTCCCCGAAGTCCAGATAAAAGCAGCAGGATTTGGCGGACAGGGTGTCCTGAGTATGGGATTGACCCTTGCACACGCAGGTTGTGATGCTCAGCGCTTTGTTTCATGGTACCCATCATACGGACCTGAGCAGCGCGGTGGAACATCCAATTGTTCAGTGGTGGTTTCAGGTGAATCCATAGGTTCCCCGGTAGTCTACACGCCTGATGTACTTGTGGCAATGAACCGTCCTTCACTGGAAAAGTTCGCTGCAGATGTAAGGGAAGGCGGATACATTCTTTACGATTCAACAATCGGAGAATGCGACATTCCTGAAGGTGTACAAGGCATAGCTGTTCCTGCGGTAAAAATTGCAGGTGATGCCGGTTCAGAGAAGGCTGCAAACACTGTAATGCTGGGAGTTATCATGGCTCTTGGAATTACAGGACTTGATGAGGAACATTTCAAGTCAGCACTTGCAGAGACCTTTGCCAAAAAGCCAAAGCTTATTCCGCTGAATCATGCTGTTCTTGAAGCCGCTGCCACCTGGGCAAAAGAAAATATCTGAGTCTTTTCGTTTAGTTAAAACAAAATAAAACAGGCAATTTTCGCCTGTTAGTTCTCTTTTTTTGAAGATAAGTTTTAATAGCTGAAAGCCCCCTTTTATTATGGGAGAGGATAAAAATGGCTGAAAGTAACATTTTAGAAGCAAATGATTCCAATTGGGCAGAACTTATTGAAAATCAGGAAAAGCCAATGGTTGTTATGTTCTACCTTCCAACCTGCGTTCATTGCAAGGAAATAGAACCATACTTTAAGGATTACTCAATTGAATTCCATGAGTCCTGCACTTTTGTAAAGATGAACGGAATTGACAGTCCAATGACTGCCAGGAAATACGGTGTGCGTGGAACACCAACTTTTAAGTTCTTCTGCAAAGGGAATGCAATAAAAGAAGAAGTTGGCCTTGTCTATCCTTCAATTCTCAGGAAATCCATAGAGGACTTAATAAAACACGGTGACGAATGCGTACTGCACACATCCCCGATGCCGGATGAAGTTTCTCCTTATGAGTGAAAATTTAATATTCACTCTTATTCTTCTTTTGTAAACTTACCGTTTTCGAACTGATAATATACTGGCTTACCTGTTGCAAGTTCCAGTTTAGGTATGTCTTCGTCACTAATGTTTTCAATATATTTTATCACAGAGCGCAGGCTGTTTCCATGTGCAGCAACGAGCACATTTTTTTCATTTTCAAGTTGTGGGATAATTGCTTCTTTGAAGTAAGGAATTGTGCGCTCATAGGTATCCTTAAGACTTTCCCCTCCGGGTGGCTGGATATCGTAGCTGCGTCTCCAGATGAAGACCTGCTCCTCTCCAAACTTACCCCTTGCTTCCTGTTTATTCTGTCCCTGAAGCTCCCCATAGAATCTTTCATTCAGGGCATCGTTTGAAAAAACAGGTATTTCATTTTCTTCAAATCTTGATGGATGGTGTGACCAT
This sequence comes from Methanolobus tindarius DSM 2278, assembly GCF_000504205.1. Classification (NCBI taxonomy): domain Archaea; kingdom Methanobacteriati; phylum Methanobacteriota; class Methanomicrobia; order Methanosarcinales; family Methanosarcinaceae; genus Methanolobus; species Methanolobus tindarius. Next base: position 2,932,213 of record NZ_AZAJ01000001.1, read on the forward strand.
TCATCTCTTTTTTTGCTCTCATGCAGAAAAACGCCGGATTTCTTCTGCTTTGCAAGTATAAGGAAAAGTGTTTCCTGAGCTCTTATAAGCTTGGAGGTGAATGCAACGTCTATCTCCATATTCTCAAGTTCTGTGGCACAGTCCATTGCTTCCCTGATTCCCTTTTCACTAAGTGGTACATCGACCCATCCCGTGAACCTGTTCTCAAGGTTCCACCTGGATTGTCCGTGTCTTACCAGTATCAGATAATTCATTTTATCATTCCCGTTTATTCCCTTAAACCTAATAGTATTTTGCAGGTTATATATTAAAACTTTAAGGTTCTAAGCGGTGTGTTGGAAATATTAACTGGATATTATTTGTTTGAAGATTGACTCAAGAATATCTAATATGTTAGAAGCCAACAACATTGATGAGGAAAGTATCAAGCAGTGGTTATTGAATTTGACTTCAAAGTAATCAAGAGGATATGGATTTATGGGGAGGAGGACACTCAAGAGAATGAAGGACAGGATTTTGACTAGTGGGAAGTAAAATAGAAAAAGTATTTGATACAGGATTAAGTAAATAACAATAGAATGGAAAAAAGTCCATATAGTTTCTCAATTAAACGAATAATATCAAGTGATTATACTGCAGGTATTTTTATTGCTTTTCCCTTCACCTTTTGGATAATGTTCTTGATCTTTCAAGACAATTTCTTTGAAATAATTGCTATTTTGATGACTTCTATCGGAATACCTGTTTTTATTTGGAGAATTCACTTTTTCAAAACATTATATAGCTATGGTGTTGAAATCACTGGCATCATCACTTTTACCACATATACTGGACGTGGTGACAGAATCATATATGAATATACTTTTGATAATCGGAAATATTCATCAGGAAATGCTGTAGCACCAATATTAACTAAGGATAAAAATTACAACATCGGTGATGAAGTGCTACTATTAGTCGATCCGAAAAATCCCAAAAGAGCAGTTATAAAGGAACTATACTTCTAAAGGTTGGAAATGTGGACGGTGGACTAAGATGGACAAATTAACTATTGATGACTGGGGGTTGATGCCAAAAAAGAAAGCTACCAGTTGTTGAAAGAAAAATACAGATATCCAGCTAACTTTCCAGAAATTTTGCTAGAAAAAGCAATTGATCTCAACAAAGCATATTCAGAGGGATATTATAAGTTAGCTTGGAAAAACGATGATGCTATTGAAGTAATTAACTTCTTTGTAGAACATGGATTTGTGATTATAGGTGGATATGCATACATATTGAAAAATGATGAGTTTGAATTTTTGGGTGATAATTGGACTTTTAAGCCTGCAAACGAAGATGAAAAAATTATAAGTCGTAATGGTGTTCGGTATGTAACTTATGACTTTAATTATAATAATTGTTTTGAAAAAGAACAAATACTAGAAGATAGTGTCAAAAAAGCGAAAGATTACATTAAATTTTATGTTTCACGAAATGGTGAATACAATAGCTATTTTTCAGTTGTTTTCAAATTTTTGGAGATTTGATGTTTAATGATATAGATTTTTGATCAGGAAATATTGTTTGGAATAATGCTTTCAATTCAAAACTCGATTTTTCGGACAAAGCATGTCCTAAGGTAACGTTGATAAATCTTCCCAAACATCTATTCATCCAGTTATGAGCTCAGAGGACACAATTCAGTTTACGGATTTTATGCCGATGGTCCGGCCACCACAGAAAGATGACAACAGTGACAGTTTTTGTTTTGCTTTCAAAAACCGTGAGTTATTGCTGGTTGGTGATGAAGGAAACTACAGGTTACCTTTGATGAAAGAGATGGAGAAACTGGATTTTTCAGGAATAAGGACTCAATACCTTGGTGAACTCAGGGACATTTCATGTTATTCAATGGAACTCAACGCTTCAATAAACTCAGATGAATCAGTGTCCGGTGATCCTTTCAAACCAGAATCAACTGCTGCCGATGTCTGTAAGCTCAGTAAAAACACCTGTTTTGTGGGACTCAGGGAACTTAATGGCATTCTTGAAGAAACACTAACCGCACTTGCGGGAAAGGCTGTCCACATCATGGAATGGGACAAAAACACTCTTTATTGTGGCAGATGTGGCAGTGAAACTTCACTTAAAGAAGCTGAAAGAGCAAAAATGTGTCCTGAATGCGGCTTCACATCATTTCCTAAAATTTCTCCTGCAATAATTGTCATGATCGAGAAAGAGGACAAACTCTTGCTGGCACGTTCTCCTCATTTCCCTAAAGGAAGATACAGTATCATTGCAGGATTTGTAGAACCAGGTGAATCAATAGAGCAGGCTGTTGTAAGGGAAGTAATGGAAGAAGTAGGCATCAATATCAAGAACGTCAAATACTTTGGAAGCCAGCCATGGCCTTTCCCGGATTCGCTTATGATAGGGTTCACTGCTGAACATGCAGAAGGTGACATTCAGATAGATGGTGTCGAGATAGAAGATGCCGGTTGGTATACCAAAGATGAGATTCCAAATATTCCGGGAACTCATAGTATATCAGGACAACTTATACAGCATTTCATCAGCAGGCACTCCTGATAGCTTTATTTTAACTTTTCTTCTATTTTTTGTTTGGTATTTGTTATATTTAAATGCACAAGATTTATACAGTCGCACAGCAAATAATACTCAGGACTTTATTTTTCAAACTTAATAGAAAAACACGAGGACGGCGTTAGGATGTCATTTAACAGACAAATCTGTATCATTTTGATATTAGTAGCCAGTTTGACATTTGTGCAAACATGCGCAGCATTAACATATTCAGGTGGCGGTGAGTGGAACTATTCAGAAGAAATCATTATTAAAGAGAGCTCAGGAAGCAGCCTGACAAATTATCAGGTACCAATAGTCCTGAATAGCTCCAATTTTGATTTTTCACTTGCACAGTCAGAGGGACAGGACATACGTTTTACATCCGGTGACTCACAGCTTAAGCACTGGATAGAAGAGTGGGACGCAAAAAGAGAGAAGGCAACCATTTGGGTGAAAGTTCCTTCTATTCCGGCAGGAAGCAACACCAAAATTACAATGTATTATGGTAATCCAAAAGCAAGTGATGTCCAGAGCGGACCCGGAACCTTTGTATTTTTTGATACTTTCAGTGGTACCAGTGTCTTTGCAAACTGGGACTCCTTCACAACAGGTGGCGGGGAACAGGATGTTTCCAATGGAGTGTGTAAGCTCATAGTTCCTAAGTTCCATCCTGAGGATGTTTCCAGTATTAAATCAGAAGATGATTTTTCAATAAACTCCATGTTTGTGGTTAAAAGATCAAGAACAACTACCGGAGAAGATATTAGAGGTCCTGTTATAACACAGGGATTTGTTGACCCCCAGAAAGAGACAAAGAACCAGATACTGGCTGTATCAGAACTTGAAAATGAAACAGAGGTTAGCTGGACTATTAAAAATGATAAGGAAGATGTACGCTATTATCCTTCAGACCTGGCTGACATTGGGGAAACCGAAGGTGACTGGTACACTATAGGTGTTGCCTGGTATATGGAAGATGAGCTTGGAAGTATAGCATGGTACAAGGATGGTGTCAGGGACACTAAAATGGATATTGTCTCAACTGAAGAGTATAATTATGTCCCTGTTGGAGACATGAAAGTTTACATCTCTGCAAATTCATATTCTGACGCTTCAGACAATACAGGTTATGCATCCATTGACTATGCATATGTGCGTAATTTCGTTCCTGATGAACCTGTTGTTACACTGGAGAGTTCAATGCAGGAAAGTACTGAAGAAACTATCATCGAAACTCCTGCCAGAATTAACATAACACCTTCAAGTGGTATAATGACTGCAATCCGTATTTTCAATACAACTGGTTATGACGAGGATGCCATCGTTGAGTTGAAAGAAAGCGGATTGAACACTATTATGGTCCTGACAAATAAGGACAATATCTGGAACCTTGAGAGATTTGTCAAGACAGCACATGACAATGATATGCAGGTCTACGCAATGATCTTTAATGACCCGAACAGCGATACCAATGAGGACAACTCCATTTATGTTAACGCTGTCCTGGAAGAAGTAGTCGACTACAACAGCAAATCACTTTCAGCTTTTGATGGAGTGGATATTGCTCTTGATCCATGTACCAAAGATATTGATAGTGCCTGTGCTCTGAACCTGCTTCTGCTTGAGAATGCCAGGGAAACTGCAGGTGATGAACTTGCAATTGCTGTTGACATTCCTGCATCTTATACACTGTCTGACATTTCAGAAGTATCAGAAACAGCAGACCTTATTATCCTCCAGACCTACGAGTTGGGGGAAACAAACCCTGATACAAAGTCAGATATTATTGATTCTGTGGCTTCCAGAATGGGTGAAATAAGAGCATCTGAAGGGAAAGCTCTCATCGGCATTTCAGTAAATGAGAATTTCTTAACAGATACTGATGTGCAGAGTCTTTTTTCGGAAATAGAGGACTATTATGCAGACGACAGTGCTTTCATGGGAACATCTATTGCTGTTTATGAGGACTACGAGGCTTATGCCAGTGTTTCAGCACCTGTAGAAGATGATAGCGAAAGCAGTAGTACTCCCGGTTTTACGGGACTCTCAGCAATAGCTGGAATTGCCGGGGTAATAGCAATTTCCTTAATTCAAAAAAGAAGATCAAAAGAAAAGTGATGTGATAACACATCATTTTCCTTTTTTATTTTGTTCTTAATTTTATGTATTCAGATTCTTCGTTCACTGCTCTTTCTTCTCTAGAAGCTCAACAGCTAAATCCCTGAGTTTGAACTTCTGTATCTTTCCGCTTGCAGTGAGTGGATAATCTTCCACGAAGAATACATGCTTTGGAACCTTATAGCGTGCAATTCTTGCAAGACCAAAGTCCCTGACATCCTCTTCTGTAATATCAGAATCCTCAGCTTTGACAATAAAAGCACCGACTATTTCACCGTATTTTTCATCTGGTATGCCCACAACCTGTGCATTTTTAACACCAGGCATGGTGAAAAGGAATTCTTCGATTTCTCTTGGGTAGATATTCTCTCCACCGCGGATTATCATATCCTTTATACGACCTGTAATCTTGTAGTAACCATCTTCATCAACAGTTGCAAGGTCACCACTGTGGAGCCATCCATCCTTATCAATGGCAATTTCTGTCATTTCAGACATTTTGTAATATCCTTTCATGACATTGTAACCACGGCAGCAAATCTCTCCCTGCTCGTTGGGTCCGACGATCTCACCGGTTTCAGGGTCAACAATCTTAACCTCTATTTCAGGCATGGATGTTCCCACTGTACTGACACGGCGGTCAATTGTGTCATCGGTACTTGTCTGTGTGAACACAGGTGATGCTTCTGTAAGTCCGTAAGCGATTGTGATATCCTTACAGTGCATTTCATTAATGACACGTTTCATGGCCTCAATTGGACATGGTGAACCTGCCATGATACCGGTTCTCAGTGATGTAAGATCAAACATCTTAAACATCGGGTGGCTGAACTCCGCAATGAACATTGTCGGGACACCATAAAGGGCTGTACATTTTTCTTTCTGAACAGCAGCCAGTACCATAAGTGGGTCAAAGAGTTCAAGCATAACAAGTGTACCACCATGAGTCAGTGTTGCAAGTACACCAAGTACTATTCCGAAACAATGGAACAATGGTACGGGAAGGCAAAGCCTGTCTTCTGCCGTGAATTTCTGTCTTTCACCGATGTAGTAACCGTTATTGAGAATATTGTAGTTTGTCAGCATTACACCCTTTGGGAAACCTGTTGTACCGGAGGTGTACTGCATGTTGATGACGTCATCTTTGTCAAGTGTATTAAGGATCTCACTGATTGCTTCATCACTGCCATGCTGACCAAGGAGGAACAGTTCTCTGGTGCTGTACATTCCACGGTGCTTTTCCTGACCAATGAAAATAACATTTTTCAGGTGTGGGAATTTCTCACTCCTGAGATTTCCACGGCCTTGTGTCTTAAGTTCAGGAACAAGCTCGTAGATGGTCTCGATGTAACTAACATCCCTGAAACCATCAATAATAGCAATAGCTTTCAGGTCTGCCTGTTTCATCACATACTCGACTTCATGTATTTTATATGCGGTGTTTACAGTGACCAGAATAACTCCTAACTTTGCAGTGGCAAACAGGAAAGTGAGCCAGTCAGGTACATTTGTAGCCCATATTCCAACATGGTCCCCTTTTTCTATACCAAGTTCAAGCAGGCCTTTAGCCAGCATGTTGACTCGTTCATCAAATTCTTTATAGGTAAACCTCAGATCCCTGTCAGGATAAATGACAAATTCCCTGTCAGGATCGTTTCTGACAGTTTTCTCGAAAAAGCCACCTATCGTATCATTTGTAAAAGGCATGGTTAAATCTCCAGAATCTATTTACAACTTACTTACAACTTATTTACAACTGTTATCTTCATCCTGCAGGTGCTCTTCAAGTTTTTTTCTGATATCATTCGGAATTGGCACGGACTTTTTGTTCAAAAAGTCATAATGCACAATTGTTGACCTGCCGATAGCGCCCTTTGTTCCGTTTTGCCATGCTTCCTGCACAACTACAAAGGAAGAGTTTCCTATCCTTGACACGTAGCTGATAATTTCAACATCGTGTCCGTAGAACATTTCTCCTACATAATCATACTCTGTCCTTGCCATGATAAGTTTCCAGTTCTCATAGCTCAGGTCCAGGTCAGGTGTGAACAGCCTGAAAACCGGGTTTCTGGCCTGCTCGAACCATATGGCAATGGCAATATTGTTGGCGTGTTTTAGTCCGTCTATGTCGCCGAATCGTGGAGTAACAGTTGTTTTGAACATTTTTATCTACTTCTGATCTTGATTAATAGGGTGCATATACGACTGCCAGAATCTTTGCGTCCTCGGTTCCGACTGCATGCACATGGTGTGATACAACGGAATCATAGTAAATGCTGTCACCGGTTGAAAGGGTGAAACTGTCCTTTCCATAAATAATCTCTATCTGACCGCTAAGCACGTAAATGAATTCCTCTCCCTCGTGGGATGATGGATTAATTTCACCTGATCTTGGGTGAACATCTATGATGAATGGCTCCATGTGTCTGTCAGCTTTATCCTTAGCCAGTGAGAAAAAGTCAAGTGTGCTGCTTTCACATGTGTCACAATTGCCTGAAAATCTTACAATGTTATCTGATTCACCACTTTTGACAACAACGGGTTCGTTATGGGGTGCATCGTCAAGGAATGTCCCAAGACGGACTCCCAGGGCTCTTGCAATCTGCATGAGTGGAGTAAGTGAGGGAACAAGTGCCCCGTCTTCAAGTTTGTTTATCAGGTCAACGCTTGTATTACTGCTATTTGCCAGATCTTCCACAGACATGTTCTGCATTTCACGTATCTGACGTATTTTACCACCTAGTATATTCTTGTCTGCCATCGTACTGTCCTCTTGTTTTTATCGCGAAAACGTGTTCATAGGCTTATGGTATGCTCAGTTAAAAAAGTATTGATTTATCATGAACATTTAAGATGACACTCGTTTTTCAGATTAAGTCGGATGTAAATCAATGGAGATTCAGGAAGAAAAAAGAAGAAATGTGTCCTATTAATATCACAGATCACCGGATATCATTGCTTTATGGTATGCAACAGCAAGCATATTATTAACAAGCTCTGTAGCTTCTTTTTCCGAATCAACCATTCTTATTGTTACCTGAGAATTCCTGAAAAAATTAAGTTCTTTTTCACCAATTCGCAGTGCTACCATCCCAAGTTCTTCTGAACACTTACCATTGAGGTATTTTGATATCAAAACCAGATCAGGTGTCTCATCAAGGTGTGCTATGATCCTTAGTTTCCATGGGTCGGCAATGCATGGAAGAACCTTCTCTATACTTTTTACCCTCATCTTAATCCCCCTTTTTTAATTGCAGCAGGTATTTAAAAATGTTTTGAAACACATACTCTTAAATATCCATGTGACAATCTACTAGTAGGATTTCAATTTATTTTAAAACAGGTGATAAGAGATGCATTTCGGTCTTGGGATAGATGCCGGTGGAACATATACGGATGCAGTACTTATAAGAGGCTCAGACGGTGCGATAGTTGATTCAAAAAAGGCTTTTACAACTTATCCTGACCTTCAGGAAGGCATAAAGAATGTGCTGGATTCTCTGGATCAAGAACTACTGAAGAATGTCAATCTTGTATCTGTTTCCACAACCCTTTCCACAAATTCACTCCTTGAAGGAACCGGGACTTCAGTTGCTCTTCTAATAATAGGTGAAAAGCCAGCACAGACAGAATTCCCTGCTGAATTTGTAATATGTGTAGAGGGAGGACATGATACCCGGGGTGATGAAGCCTGTGAATTAGATGTGGCTGCAGTTGAGAGTTTTGTCCGGAGCACAAGGACAAAGGTATCTGCTTATGCAGTGTCAGGTTATTTTGGTGCACGCAATCCGGAGCATGAGATTCAGGTCAAAGAGTTAATCACAAAAATGACCGGGATGCCAGTAGTTTGCGGTCATGAACTGTCACAGGAACTTGGTGCTTATGAAAGGGCTGTTACTGCTGTCCTTAATGCACAACTCATGCCTATAACCTACCAGTTTGTAAATTCAGTTGTAAAAGATGTCCGTGGTCGCGGAATTGATGCACGTCTTCTGATGCTCAAGTGTGACGGCTCTGTCTATAATATAGAGGATGCACTGGAAAAACCCATAGAAACTATATTCTCAGGCCCTGCTGCCAGTCTTCTGGGTGCATCATACCTGTCAAAAATGGAAACCTGTGCTGTTATAGATATTGGAGGAACCAGCACAGATGTTTCAATGCTTCGTGATGGAGTTCCTGAGATTAGCAGTTCCGGCGCTGTTGTGGGTGGCTGGAAAACCCGGGTAAGGGCCATGAAAATGGAAACATCAGCCACAGGAGGAGATAGTCACATATGGGTTCAGGATACGCAAATTCATGTTGGACCCCGGAGAGTTTTGCCTTTATGTGTTGCGTCAACAATGTATCATGATTTCCTTAACAAGCTTAAAAGATGCAGGGTTGTACCAAGAAACCATATGGATGAGAATCTCCAGCCAACTAAATTCTTTGTCAGGACAGCCTATGAGGCTTTTGATCTTACCGGTGATGAAAGCGAAGTTCTCTCTATAATAGGTAGTGAACCGGTTTCAGTTACCGATATAAGTTCAGACCTGCGGAAGAATATTCCAAATGGAGTGCTGGATTCTCTTATACGAAAAAGGCTTGTGCAGGGAATAGGTTTTACTCCCACAGATGCTCTGCATGTTCTGGATATCTATACAAAGTGGGATGCGCAGGCTTCGGAAGTTGGTGCTGCAAATCTTTCACGTTATACTACGAAAGGAAAATATGATTTCTGCACACAGGTCAAAGAACATGTGGCAAAGAACATGGCAGCAGATCTCATGTCTTATATCCTGCCACATCATCCCGCCGGGATGATTGCAGACTTGCTTAACGATAAATATCCTGCAAAATTCAAAGTGGAAATACCTGTTGTTTTGCTGGGTGGTCCTTCCAGGGCTTATGACAGTGAACTTAGCTCTATGATTGATGCTGAAGTCATTGTTCCTGAATTTTCAGATGTTGGAAATGCAGTCGGAGCACTTGCAGGCAAAGGTGTCAAAAGAGTTGAGATTATGATAACTCCAGCATCACTTGAAAATCCTGATGAGGATTTCCTTGTGTTCTCTCCGGTTGGCAGAGGGAGATTTAAGAATTATGGGGATGCAGTGGAATTTGCAACAAGTACCGGTAAAGAACTTGTTCTTGATTATGAAATGCGTTGTGGTATCTTAAAACAGGATACTAAAATCACAGTCTCAAAGAAAACAGTTTCGCCGGACAACTGGTCACATCCGCCACTGGAGACCAGGGTAGTAGTAGTGGGGATTGGAAATCCAATGATGATACTGAAGGACTGAGAATCAACAGTTCAATTCAGGAAGGATGACATGGACTTTAGTTCCAACACCTTCCGCACTTTCCAGCCAGAGTTTTCCACCGTGGTCTTCTGTAACCCTTTTGCAGATATTCAGGCCAATTCCTGCACCACCATATCTGCGTGCCAGTGAACCGTCAAGCTGGTAGAAACTATCAAATGTTTTCATTATTTTAGTTTCAGGTATTCCGATTCCAGTATCTTCAATGATGATGTGTATTTCACCATCTTCCTGTGTGCCGGATAATGAAATTCTGCCACCTGATGGTGTGAATTTAAATGCATTATCTATAAGGTGGATGAACACCTCACTCAGGTAATTTTGATCACCGCTTATAAACGGAAATGAGTCTGGAATTGTATTTTCTACAGTGAGATTCTTATCCGTATTTTCCATTGAAATTATGGAAAGGGCTTTTTCTATTATTTGCGATAAACGCAATCTTGAATACTCATATTGATAATTCTTCGCTTCCAGTGAACTCATGAAAAGCAATGATTCTATCAGACGCTTTAACTGGCCGGAATTGCTGTTTACAACTCTCATAGCTCGCTTCTGTTCCTTATTCAAGGGACCAAGGGTTTCATCACCAACAAGCTCACCAAACCCGAGAATAGAGATAAGAGGAGTTTTCAGTTCATGGCTCATTGTTGCCAGGAAATTACTCTTCATTTCATCAAGGGAATGAAGTTCATCGTTTGCCTTTCTGAGTTCCTCATTGATGTCTTCCAGTTTACTGTTGTACTTTTTAAGTTCATCCTCTGAATTCTTGAGTAAAATCATACCCCCCATCATCTGGGTAATGAGTGAAAGTTGTCTGGCATCATTCTTTGTATAGTCATCTTCCTTGTTGGCTACTGCCAGAAATCCCACAACCTCATTTTCATAGAGGATAGGTGCTGCAAGATAGGACCATATATTCATTTTCCTGAATATATCCGGACACCTTTCAACCTCAATTTCATTCGGCTCATTCATTACAAGTGGCCTTTTATTTTTCAGTAATTCTGCCCATCTGTGACAACTTTCAAGCCCTGATATCAGATCATTCTCTGTGAATCCATGCATCTTAAGAATATTTGCAGGTTGTGCAATAACGGATGACAGTTTTTTGTTATCATCAAAGAAACCAAGAACTCCGGCTTCACTACCGGTAAGCTTCATTCCTTCATTAAGTGCAAAAGTACGGATATCAGATATGGAAAATCCATTCATATAGCTTAATTCATGTAGTGTTTCAAGACATGACTCGTCAACAAGTAAAGCACTTTGAGCTTTTTTGAGTTCAGTCAGATCATTTATTATGAAAACAGTGTTGTCGTTAGTTTTTGCAAAATAGATAACAACATTCCTGTCAGTTCCATCACGGCATCTGATGACCCATTCTCCACTGACACCTGATTCTTTCTCTTTTGAGGTTAAATTCCATTTTTCTCTTACTTTCCTTCGATATTGAGGATCCGGGTAAACTGCATCCCACCACTTACTGATTGTTGGTATGTCATCAATTGTGTAACCTATCATTTCAGTGAGCTTATGGTTTGCATAATTGATTTCTCCAAGAGAATTCATAATGGCTATGGGAAGAGGTGAATTGTCAATTATTTTCCTGAAATTCTCTTCGCTTTCCTTTATAGCACGTTCTGCCTGTTTTATTTCGCTTATATCATGGGCCATTTCCAGACGTGCATTTCTACCATCTGTCCACTTTATTATTCTATCCATTATAATATAGTCTCTTACAGTAATCGGATTCTGATATTCCCATTTGTACGCCTGATTTTTATTTTTGAGTATAATGGAATTAGTGCAGAAATCACATGGTTCCTTGAAACCCTGAAGTACCTGATAACATTTCTGACCAACAGGATTCTCTCCTATTATCTGACTCAGGAATTTATTAACATATAAGATCTCATATGTATAAGGATCCGAAACATAAACAGGTTCCTCAATGCTGTCAAAAATTGATAATAATTGCCGTCTTTCAAGGTTTAAGTCCTCTGCTATGGAATTTTTCTTAAATGCCATGGCAAGTATATTGGAATATGTATTGAGCACCTCAATATCCTGTTTTGTCCATTCATTTGTTTCTCTTACATTATCAAAACCTATGAAACCGGCAATTTCATTTTCAATAAAGAATGGAAGTGCTATAAGTGATTTAATATCCTGGCTTAAAAGCAGTTCTTTTTCAGATATGGCTTCCGGGGGAAGTTCATCAACATTTTTAATGTGAATTGCTCCTTCCTGTGTAAGTTTCTCAAGCCACCAATGGTACTCATGACCTGACAAGTTCTGAAGCATCTCTTTTTGCGGTTCAACACCCTTTGCACACCATTCATGTGTGTTGTTAACAGTGTCTTTATTATCTATGACTCTGAATACATATGCACGATCAGCAGTGCAGAGTTCACCAAGCATGCCAAGCGACTCTTCTATCTTTTCATCCAGGTTGTCTGCAAAGGAAAGTGATGAAGATATTTTTGACAATGTGCTTTCTATCTGATACTTAATCACAAGCCTGTCGTGAGAATCCTTGTTTTTTTGTACCTCTGCTTCAAGGTCTTTTTTCAAAGACGTTACTTTCAGATTGTGGACTATAACACAACAGATAAGTGTTGCCAGAAAAATTATCCAGATAAGTTTTTGTTCGCCTTCTAAAATATAAACGTGGAACAGGACAAATCCCAAAAGCACCAGAAAAGATACTATCATTAACAATAATTTATTTTTGGATTTGTTTTTCATCCTGATCACAATTTTAATACTTTTTGAGGTCAAGCAGATTAGCCAGTATAGTGGAAATATGGTTGCTGCTATAACTTCCTAATGATTTTATAACATTTCTTGATTCTTTTAGTATATATATTTATTTAATTATGGTGGATAAAAATATTTCATATTGTGCATTTACTGACAAGTCTTCATGAGTCTTGTTTTCTTAGATTTTTTTGTTCCATTAGTGACGCTAAGTTTATATACAAGCACAAATTCACACTATTATATATCTCAGAATGTATGTGGTTAAAATATGCCGAAACAATGATTGAAGAAAACTGTTATATCCGTAGGGAATGAACTACTTTTATGCAGCAATTTCTTGACCTTCTGGAAACGTCAGAGAATTGTGTCTTTCTAAGTGGAGCTGGAATATCCACTTTTTCCGGAATTCCTGATTTCAGAGGCAGTAATGGTCTCTATGCAAAATATGATGCTAACAAGATATTTGACCTGGCATATTTCCACAAAAATCCTTCATACTTTTATACTCATGCCAGGGAATTTATTTATGACCTTGATACCAAAGAGCCAAATCTTATACACAGAACCCTGGCTATAATGGAGAAAAAAGGATACTTAAGTTCTGTTATCACCCAGAATATTGATTTGCTTCACCAGAAAGCAGGTTCAAAAAATGTAATAGAGATTCACGGCTCTCCTATAAATCACAGGTGTCTTTCATGTGGAGAGAACTACTCCTATGCAGACGTTTCTGTTCTTCTGGAAAAAGAAATCGTTCCACACTGTACCAGATGCAGTGGTCTTATTAAACCGGATATAACATTCTTTGGGGAAATGCTGGATGAGACTGCAATTACAAATGCACTGGAAGCAAGTTCAAAAGCAGATTTGTTTGTGGTTATTGGTTCATCACTTGTAGTCCAGCCGGCAGCAAGCCTCCCGCTTTATTCACTGAAAGGGGGAGGAAAACTTGTAATTGTTAATAACATGGCAACGCCACTTGACGAATATGCATACCTGAAATATGATGAACTGGGTGACTTTTTCAATCACCTGTCATCTTACTTTAATGAGTGAAAATATTCCCTGAGGCTCTTTTTATCATCTTCTGAAAGATGATGCCAGCGAATTCCCTGTAAGGCTCCCTCAAGAGCATAGAGCTTGTTTATACAGGCTGTCTCATCGATGAGTAAAAGTCTCTCAAAGGCAGCTTTGCTTCCAAGTTTCTTAAGCTCAGCCGGGTCTGTTATCCCGGCCTGCATCAGGAGTTCTTCAAGCTTTCTGCCAATATTTGGAAGCTGTGATAGTTCTTCCATTGTGAAATTCCTTCTAAATTTATAATCAGTAACTTCCTGTTGCATCTACAAGAATAAAAGATGCATTAGAATTTGCTTTCAAAACGATGGTATCATTCTGGTTTATGCGTATCTGGTCATTCTTTGCAAGTTTTTCGCCGCAGGTTGTGATCTCTCCTTCAAGTACATAAATGAATACGTATCTTGAAATATCAGTAAGCATCTCTACAACTTTTCCGGAATCCAGTTTTGACATATATACAGTGGTATTTGCTCTGAGTTTTACTGCTCCCGGAAATCCCTGGCCTGCTATTGCTACGAGTTCATTCTTCTGGCTTTCCATATCAAAATTCTCCTGTCTGCATGCAGGTTTCATATTTTGCATAAGAGGGTCTATCCACAAACGTAAAAGATGCGTGTCCTTGCCGGACATGTTCATGTCTGTAAAAGTAGCTCCGCTTCCGCTTGAAAGCACCTGAACATCACCAGCTTTTAAGACTTCCTTATTACCGGTGCTGTCCTCATGGTTCAGTTCGCCATCAAGAATAACAGTAACGATTTCCTTATCGTTCAGTGACTCTGGTTTGTAAAACTTTCCAGCTTTTAAAATCTCATCATTGAATACCTTGAGGTCTCCAAAATGTGTGTTTTTCATATCCAGATAGTCTGAATATGAGAAAATCCAGTAACCATTTATTGTATCGTTTTCGACAAAATGTCTTTCATCTGCTCTAACTACCTTTGTCATGTTATCTTCCTGTTTTTTTCGGATAATTTGACATTGGTGTTTAAGTACTTGACTGTGAAGCGATATCTGAAAATCATAGAATTAACTAGTATTGAAAATAAAAAAAGAAAAATAAGGTAATTACCGCTTATTCTTCATCAGCGGCAAGTTCAAATGTGAGTTCAAGTACGCCGTTTTTGTAACTTGCTGCCATAGTTTCCGGGTCTACACCACATGGTAGATCAACGACTCTTGAATAACCTGTATCTTTGGTTATCACAGTTATTTCAACGTGGGAGCAATATGGATAATATTCCACATGCTTTTCCTCAACGCCAAGGTCTGCAAGCACAACAAGCTTGTCATCGGTTTCAAAGATATCTATGAAGGGTTCCTGGTTGAAGATATAGAAGTCACCTTCTCTTTCATCATCCTCGTAATCAGAATCTTCATATTCATGCTGTCCACTGAACCCGAATACAGTAGGCTTTTTACCTGGCTGCCCGATGATAGTAAAACCACGTATCACAGTTTTTCCATCTTCTTCTGTGATGCTGTCTGAGAACATTTCCATAATGTGTTCTATCAGTTCATCGATGCTTGTTATTCTGTCAGGCGCTTCGTCATCACCGGAGTAATGATCTTTGTCATTCATTCCTATACCTCTTTTTCTGAAACGGGGTTCATAACGGACTATTCGAAGGTAACAATTATCTGTTTTTACTGCCTGATGCAACCTTAATTGTTTTAATTTATGCGAACAAGTTGTATATATATTCTGCGTTTCAAATTTGGCTGCCTTAAAAATAATAGTATGTTCCATCTTCCTGTTTTGTTTTTTTTAGAGTCTTTTCCAATCAACTATTTATCTTTGTACCGAGATGTAAGAAACCAGAGATTAAAGAGGAATAATATGGTGTCAAAACAAGTTCCATTCACAAAGGAAGAGATTACAGGGTTAATCGAAAAGTATCCGACACCTTTTCATGTATATGATGAGAAGGCTATCATAGAGAATGCCATGAAACTCAGAAAGGCATTCAGTATTGTCAATGGTTTTAAGGAATATTTCGCTGTGAAAGCACTTCCAAACCCATATATCATGAAGTTGCTTAAAAACGAAGGTTTCGGTTCAGACTGCAGTTCCCTGCCTGAACTTCTGCTTTCCGAAAAGGCCGGCATTGTAGGCGAAAATATCATGTTCAGTTCCAATGACACACCTGCAGAGGAATTCATCAAAGCCAGAGAACTTGGAGCTATAATTAATCTGGATGACCTGAGTCATATTGAGTTTCTGGAAGAGTCTGCCGGATTGCCTGAAATTGTCTGCTGCCGCTACAACCCCGGACCTTTGAAGGAAGGAAACGCTATTATCGGTAACCCTGAAGAAGCAAAGTATGGATTTACAAGAGAGCAACTTTTCACCGGATATCGAATGATGAAGGAGAAAGGTGTAAAAAGATTCGGTCTGCACACAATGGTTGCATCCAATGAGCTTGATCCTGCTTATTTTATTGAGACTGCAAAAATCCTTTTTGAGCTTATTGCCGAGCTTTCAAAGGAGCTTGACATTAAGTTTGAGTTCGTAAACCTTGGCGGTGGAATAGGTATTCCTTACAGGCCGGAACAGGAACAGGTTCCATACGATGTAATTGCAAAAGGTGTTGCAGAAGCCTACGATGAAACAATCAGGGCAAATGGCCTTCACCCACTGAAGATTTTCCTGGAATGTGGCAGGGTTATCACAGGACCATACGGTTATCTTGTTTCAAGTGTACGTCACATGAAGCATATTTACAAGGACTACGTTGGTCTTGATGCATGTATGGCAAACCTCATGCGTCCGGCTCTATACGGAGCTTATCATCACATTACTGTTCTTGGAAAAGAGCATGAAGATCATGAGATGCTCTACGATGTTACAGGTTCCCTCTGTGAAAACAATGACAAGTTTGCCATTGACAGGCTGTTACCTGAAGTAGAGAGAGGCGACATTCTCGTAATCCATGATGCAGGAGCACACGGACATGCCATGGGCTTTAACTATAACGGTAAGCTCAGATCAGCAGAATTCCTGCTGAGACCTGATGGTAGCTTCGTGCAGATTAGAAGAGCTGAGACAATAGAAGATTATTTTGCAACCCTTGATTTTGAGGGTCTTGCAGGTTTTGAATGAACGCTTTAGCGTTCATCCTTTTAAATTTGTAGTATCTCATTGTCTCAGTGGAATACTTGCTTTTCCTAAAAACAAAAATTATTAGTTAGATGTAATTTCGGTTACAGTTTCAAGCACTACTCCCTTTTCTTCATCAACTAAAAAATCCACGATTTTATTTCCTGATTCTATTTTTAATGCAGGAGCACATCCCGGTCCATCATAGTTTTCTGAAGTAGGGTGGCAGGAATATGTTACACCTATGACAGTCCCACCTTCCATAATTAATTGCTTTGCACGATTGTCTTCAAGAGCAATTTTAGCTATATTAGATGTATTCGTTTTGAGCCATTCTGGTTTTGATTTATTGTAAGGAGGCAGTAATTCAACTGTAGAATAATTTTTCTCTAAAATTTCTGTATCGTAATTTACAGATGAATTGTTATTATTACTTGATGTACCTGATGTGAGTGAAGAATTGTCAATAAAATCTTTATCCACACATCCGGAAAAGCCATTGACTAATAACAAAACAACTACTATAATTATTTTTGATCTGATTTTTGTAATAAAACCCCTCCGTAATAAACGCTTAAAATTAAAGATTGTATATTCATATACTTTCTAAGTAAATAGACTTTATTGTCTAAAAATTTTGGTGGTATTTTCTTCAGCTTTTCGTTATCATCAGGTGCTTACAATAATGCTATTAAGAGCCAGAATACTATCTCATAGTAGTGACAACTATGCAGATCAAAACTGGCAAGAGGATAGAACTTATTGATATCACGGACAGGGTAAAAGAACAGTTGCATGAAAACGGTGTCCAGAATGGAATCTGTGTGATAAGTACTAAGCACACAACAACCTCGGTTATTGTTAATGAGAATGAATCAGGTCTAGTATCAGACATACTCGAATTGCTGAAGATTCTTGTCCCTGCACATGCCGGTTATGCACATGACAGGATTGATAACAATGCTGATGCACACTTAAAAGCAGTGTTACTTGGAAGTAGTGAAACTCTTCCAATCATAGATGGCAATTTGCATCTTGGAACCTGGCAGAGTATTTTCTTTGCGGAAATGGATGGTCCAAGGACAAGAGAAGTCACGGTTACTGTAATCAGCAGTGAATGATACAGCCACAATCTAAAAACAAAGTAAGCATCCGCCGAAAGCGGTGCGTTCCAATGCTGCTATACAGAATATAATTATAAATAATAGTGAATTAATGCTAATACTCCCATAGAAGGTTTGCAAAGAAAATATTCAAAGTTATCGTGCAGAATATTTTGTTTCATCTTTCTGGAAAATACCGGTTTCGCCGTACCCTTCGGGATGGGTCAAGTTAATCATGCCCCGGATAAATCATTTTCAGAATACAGTATGTTGTTGAAATAAAAAAATGAAAAAAGAAAGTAATTGATTTTTATATCTAATTACTCTGACTTTTCGTAGTCAACGTGTGCATAGAAACATCTTTTTGGAGTGCAGACTGCATCTGAGCTTTTGAGTGTCTTGAGAATCTTGCTTACTTCCTTGCTTTCAAGACCGGTTGCTTCAGCGATCTCTCCTGGTCTCATCGGTTTATTTGCATCTTTAAGTGCATCGAGTACTTTCTGTTCATCATCTGCCATATTTTATTCTCCTACTATTATTTGACTATAAACGTGATTGTTAAATAAATAATTGATGCAATAGATTGCGTTTTCTGTTATTTATATTAGATTTGGTTAAAGCCGTTTGCTTAAAATGAATTCCTGAGCTGTTCGGCAAGTTCAGCAAGGTTGTCAGTGGATGGATGTAATTCCACGATTGTGTGCATATTACCTTCCCCGTCACCTGCACGTCTGGGGATTATGTGAACGTGCACATGCGGTACGGTTTGTCCGGCAATCTCTCCGTTGTTGATGCCAATATTCATGCCTTCAAGTCCAAGTGTCTCTGAAACAGTTTTTGCTATCCTGTTCACAGAAGCAAACAATGTAGCAGCATCTTCCTCACTCATGTCAGTGAATTTCCCAAAATGCTTTTTCGGAAGCACAATAGTGTGTCCCTCTGCACAGGGATAGATATCCAGAAACGCATAAACATTCTCGTCTTCATAGACCTTATGTGAAGGAATAGCACCGGCAACAATCTTACAGAATAGACAATCCATATGTATCACCCTCTTTCTTTGAGGGTTTGGGTATTTAATTATTGTTGTTGGGAAGTATTACTTTAAGGAAAGTCAATCCATTTTAATTAATAATATTAGGTTCTAGATTAAATCGCAATTAGCTTTGTAATTTACAATTCTTGCGGTAAAACCGGATGTAGGAAGTGACATTGACTTTGCAGAATTTATGTTATATTCACATTTATCGCTCAGCTCATGATATGGGATAAAGTTAACAACAATTTTGTCAATAAATGATGAATCTGAAACATTAATTTCTTTTGAATTACTTCCAACTATACCACAAACCCATCCTCCATATTCTTTATGTGGATTATCAATAATGAATGCCTCACAATTAACCTTAGAATTGATTATTTTAGTTTTAAGTAATGGCTTGAAAGGTTCATAAAACAAGTGTGTTTTCTGGAAATATTCAAAGAAATCAGTATACTTTTTCGTATCAAAAGGCATTTTTTTGAAAATGAAGCCAATATTAACCCTACCAACAATGACAGAATCTTCTTTTTTTGTTACTTTGCTTGGTTGACATCCTATGAAAAAAATACCATCTTTCCATTCATCAATAAAATAGGCAATTTCATGATGAGGGATTTTCTCACCACGAAGCTTCAAATCTTTATACCTATGATATTGGTCTTTGATTGCAGTAATAAAATTTAAAGGTCCATAACCAAACCAACTACAAGTTTCCTGATTAATACTAAAAGCGGACACACGATGATGATTTGCAAAAAATGTAGAATAATATCTTTTAATAACAGACTCGAGATTATCAATGTGTAAAGAGTCTTCATAATGTTGCAGATAAACTGTATTTTCATATTCTTCATGAATTATATTTGCATAGATTATACATTCTGAATTAATGGATTTTGAACTTAAATAAGGAATCTTCTGACCACTTTCAATCAATATGTATTTGTTATTTTCTTCATTGAGAATCTCATTTGTATTTATAAATTCATTTTCAATAATATCATTACTACTTTCCAGATTTATATGATGATTACTTGTTTCTTTTTTCGAAAAAGGATTTGGACCTAGAGGTGGTATGTCATTTATCTTTTTTTGATATAGTGCATGTACTAATGCTTTTAAATTATCTTCAAACTTTCTTTCTTCCAAAAAAGAGATATATTTTTTTCCTGCCAGATACTCAGGAATAGAATTATCTATATTTCCAGATTTTATTATTGGTATGTATTTAACTTTACGTAAATGCTTATGAATGTTCCCTGTTATGATGGAGTTTTCGTAGCCAACTCCTCCTTCCCTGTTGTTAGCTTTTTTTGTATAATTTGGTGTAAGAACGATGACCACATAATCGCAATTTCTAATGGATTCTTCCATAAAAAGATGCAAATCTTCTCCAGCTTGCAAATGCCATTCATCTAGCGTTACTTTGATACCATTAGATTGAAGTTTAGAAGCTAGATACATGACCCATTTTTTGTGTTCTTCATTGTCCCATGAATAACTAATAAAGCATGTAGGATTGTTTTCCTCATTAGTATCGCTTTTTAGGTTAACCATCATTAAGTAATGTATTACATTTTTTGATATTAGTTTTTCTAATATGTTATTTCTATTTTTAAAAAATATTACTTTTTTTAAGGTAGAAATAAAGTTTCAATTTTAAGAAGTAACCGGCAAAGTCACAGTAAATGTGCTTCCGTTGCCTACCTCGCTTTCAACTCTGATTTTTCCGCCGTGCATTTCCACAAACTGCTTGACAATTGCAAGTCCAAGGCCGGTTCCCTTGTAATAATCTCTGGTACCGGCTTGTTTGAAAGGCTCAAAAATATTACGTTGCTGGTTTGCAGGGATGCCGATTCCTGTATCTGTAACAGATATCAGTACCTCACCATCATTCATCCTGGAATTGATGAATATCTTTCCGTTTACAGGTGTGAACTTGATAGCATTGCTTATCAGGTTATACATAATCTGTTTCATCTTAATTTTATCAGCATAAACTTCAAAGTGGTCAAACTCAACAGTTGATACAAGGTCTATAGGCTTTGCTTTAGCCATAGGCTCAACAAGCATGGAAATCTCATCTATAAGATCTCTAAGGTCAAAACTGATGGGCTCAAAAGGCATCTGGCCAGATTCTATCTTTGCATTGTCAAGTATATTATTGATAAGTTCAAGAAGATGGTTGCCGCTATTGCGGATATTCATAACGAACTTGTGCTGTTCATCATTCAGTTCACCATAGTTTTTCTCTTCAAGAACTTCAGAAAAACCAATAATAGAACTAAGAGGTGTGCGGAGTTCATGACTCATGTTTGCAAGGAACTTACCCTTAACCTCACTCAGTTCCTCGGCAAGCAGCTTATCCTTAAAAAGGCTCATTTCAATTTCCTTTCGCCTGGTAACATCTCTTCCGACAAACAACAAACCCATAAGGGAGCCGTCAGGATTGTAAATCGGTCCACGGATAATATCAACTATTTCGCTGTGTCCGTCTACAAAGAAAAGCTCCTTTTCTTCCAGGGTAAGCTCACCGGATTCGATAATCTCCTGCTCATGTCTTCTGAAATCATCCGCCAGTTCCTTACTAAGAAATATATAGTCGTTCTTCCCGATAATGTCCTTTTTGTCAGCCCCGATAAAAGCCTCATACTTCATGTTGCATTTTATGTAAGTCCCGTCAGGATTTTTCAGGGCCACCAGATCAGGAATACTGTTTACAAGAGTACGCAGTTTAATCTCACTCTCCAGTATTTTTTCTTCCTTTTTCTTCAGGACAATAAACTGTGTGATATCCCTGACAATACCTTCTATAAGATCATATTCCTCTTTCACGAATGGATCATTTCCATCCATTTCTCTGTTCTCCAGATAGAATACTTCTACAGAACCGACTATTTCTCCATCGATTGTAATATCATGACTCAGTTTAATATCGCTGTGGACAAAGTTAGAAGATCGTATTTCCAGATCTGCAAAAACAATTCTTGAACTAGTTATTTCCGGATACTGCCATGAAGTCGGAATAATCTCCACTATTTTTTCAAATGCATCTTTAAGTGATGAACTATCCCTTATAATGCATGATATCTCATAGAGGCAATCAAGTTCCTTGACTCTTTCTTTCAGTTCATGGTTTGCTGTATTAATCTTTGATACGGAGTCAGCAAGGACTATCCCAAAGATAAGGAATAAAAGGAAAACAGTGGATCTAATGTATATTTCATGTCCCGGGACTTTGTTGATAAGCAAGTTCTCAAATGTTCCATTATAATAAAATAAATAGTCTACTGAGCTATCAAAGAGCCAGAAAAATAGTCCGAATACTAAGGAAGCAAGAATTATTTTGCGGGACGTGTTCATTTTTGTTCCTCATATTTTTTGGACAATTTATTATTTTATTACTCAATTTATATTTATCAAATTCAGCTTTATCCTATATAAAATATAAGGTATTTATAAATGTATTATTGTGTAACAGGTCTAACACACAACGTTTACATTATATATGTGTGCATGAATATTAATATAGACCGGAAGTTCTGTACTCCTGTTTCACTTCTTGGAAAAACCTGGGCACTTACAATATGTAGCTGCAAAAACTCCAATAATGGCATACACGATTTCAAATCCCGGTGTCTCTTCTTTGTCAGTATTTTCTTCAACATCATCTGATTCTGCCATTACAGTTTCATCTTCCACAAGCGGTATTTCTTCAACCATAGTTTCCTGTACAGCTTCTTCTTCTTCTTCTTCTACTTCCTCAGCAACAGCCTCATACTCTGCAGGTGGTGCAGCAGGTTCAGGTTCTTCCTCTTCCGGCATCTCAACATAAAGCGAAGTGTAAGGGGTTGCAAAACCAAATTCCATCGACAGGTCGGTGACCTCTTCAACCATCTCTGCCTTTTCACCTTCAACATCAATACGGTCCAGCAGGTTCATTATTTTCTCGTACGCCCAGAGTCTTGGAATAAAAGAATTGGATGAACTTGATCTGACGACAAAATTGTTGCTGAACTCCTGAGTTCCTGAACGTGTGCTTCCTGTTATCGTGGAACTTATGCTTCCGGTTCCTGATGCATATTTTCCAAGTACAATTGCATCAGAACCTGCAAAAAGACTGCTCTCTCCGGTGTTTACAATGCCTGTTACCTCTCCGTCATAATCGTACTCAATATCAGTCATCAGGGGCGTAGAAATAGTATCATAGAAATTGCTTATATCATCCATGGAATCATCAGAAATTGAAAAACTATCTGCTTTTCCATAGTTCTCAAGACTCAGGACTTTAAGGAAATCATAGTAACCTTCATCTTTATCGATACCAAAAGCAACGGTAAATATTGCTGCCTGCGCATCGTTTTCATTGCTTATATCATTGCGTATGTTATCTGTGTTCTTAACTCCGGATGTGGGTATGCCATCAGTCAGGAAAACAACAATAGGGACACTATCGCTGTTCTCATCAAACATTTCAAGAGCTTTTACAAGGGCACCATCAATATCCGTTCTGCCACTGGCATCAAGGCTGTTTACAAAATCCATGGCATCTTTCTTGTTGTCACTACTTGCCATCATAAGTTCATCTGAAAACTCCATAATGCGGTTATCAAAAAAGATAATACTGAACCTGTCTTCTTCCGGCAGGTCGGATATTATCTCAGAGAATACACTCTTAACCTGTTCTATTTTCTTCCCTTCCATTGACCGGGATTTGTCGATCACAAAAATGATATCCTTATTCATTGCCGGGGTCCCAAGTTGATCCACTGTAGGTGAGAACACATGCATCATGTAACCCTGTCCACCAGTTTCATAAAAGAGCATGTCTCCTGTAAGTTCAGGACTTTCGGTGCTGAAAACTATTTTCATGTCACGGTTTGGAATTGAATCAGAACGATAATAGATTCTCTTTTCAGTGTTAGAAACAGAACTTATCTTTGTATTATTGAATCCCGGTGTTTCCAGGGTTATTATCTTATTTTCTGATACAATGTTCACATTAACGCTGAGGTCATCAAGGTCATGCTGAACGTAAAGCGGCTGCACATATTCATATTCTCCAAGCGTCTTTTTCAATGCCTGCTCGTATGTCAGTCTCACAATGATACTCTGCCCCGCCTGAATGTTTACCGCATATTCAAATCTGCCACCCTTTTCATCCGTCAGAAGTCCGGCAGACTTACCCTGGGAAACCGCTTCCATCATACTCTTTTCAGCTTTTCCTTTTGGCAACACTTCCGAGCTGTATTCTTTATCATTTATCAACAAAGTGAAATCAGAAATGAACGCCTCTTCAGGTTTATATATGCTGAAATCATCGTAATCTGCCTCATCTTCATTATTGGTCAGTTTTTGCTCAACAGTTGTTATTACGTACCCATTGTTGATGTTGATGTCAACTTTCATATAATCAAGGTCTGCTGTTGCAGCAGCCGTAGACACCGTCGCAGCTAAGAATAACAGCAAGATTACTGATATTTTTGATAATGATAACAAATGTGCAGATAACGAAAAATTACCACAACTCAGAATACCATTTTTTCCACAGATTCCCGATTTCAACTTTATAACCCCTGAAACAGTTTTGAACACAATAAAATGGAATTTCCATTTTTTGTAGTTCTGTATTACTTCAAAACAATATGTATTTTTTAATACTTATACTTAGTCAATTTGATATGTGCGCAAATGCACATATTTGATAAAATAAGTACATCAGGGCATAGTTACTAAATATCTTTCCTGTAATAATCTTATAAACATATTAAATCCGGATTAATTTCAGTTTAATTCTTTCAATAAATCATTACCAAAAGATTATCATGTCACAGAAAACCAGCTCTACAACAAATGCTTTCCAGAAAGTTCTCAGTATTCAAACCGATGTCCAGGGAATACTTATTGAAAGACCAAATCGTTTCCTGGCCATTGTTGAGATCGATGTGAACGGAAGAAAAAGTCAGGAAAAAGTTCACGTCCATGACCCGGGCAGGCTTATTGATATCCTGTACCCCGGAAACCGTGTACTGCTTCGAAAAGCCAGCAACCCGAAAAGAAAAACAGGCTGGGACATGATAGCCGGAAGGTCCGGAGACAACTGGATTTTAATTAACTCAGCATTTCACAGGCAAATATCCGAATGGGTAATTGAGAATAATATTGTTGACCTTTTCAGTAATACTGATAAAGTTCTTCCTGAACAGAAGTTCGGAGAGAGCAGACTTGATTATCTCCTGTTAAAAGGAGATACTGATATCTGGATTGAAGTAAAAGGCTGTACATTGGCAGAAAAGACAACCGCATCTTTTCCTGATGCACCAACAACCCGTGGAAAACGCCACCTGGATGAACTTATCAAAGCCAGATTAGAAGGTCATGAAGCCGCAATTCTTATTCTCATATTCAGACCTGAAGCAGAATGTTTCACAGCAAATGGTATAATTGACCCGGATTTTGCCCATACTTTTGAAAAGGCACTTGAAGCAGGTGTAAATGTATTTCCACTTCTCTTTTCATTCGAAGGAAATACGGTTATGTATCATTCACAGCTCCCGCTCTGTAGGAATATTCTTTATGAAAAATAACTTGTTAATTTGTAATGTTTTCATTCATTTTTCATTTACCAGCCAGCAGTGACAGTTTGCCTGGAAAAGATCTCTCCTTGTGAAATTTGCCGCAATACAGCTCCCCCTGCAAACAGAAAGCCACTGACACCTGCTGCATTCACCTTTCATGTCCGAGGCTTTCAGGCTCCTGAAATAGTTTAAGAATCGTGAATTATCCCATATCCACCTGAAAGACCTGTCTTTCACATTCTCAACATCTGCTCCCTCAAAATAGTTGCAGGGAAGCACATCTCCTTTTGAAGTGACAGTGCAGTATCCGATGGCACCATCACATCCGATTCGTGCATCTGAATCAGTCTTAAATCCCTGTTCCGGAATTGGCTGGAAAGTACACTCAAATTCCATAGGTGCAATTTCAGGGCCATCAGCTTCCCTTTTGCCAAGCAGGAATTCTGTCAGCTCCTGCATCCTTTCCGGTTTTACTTCCAGATCAAGAGCTTCCATTCCACGTCCTGAAGGAACAAAGGGCAGGATTCTGAATGTATGCACTCCCAGTTCTTTTCCCAGTTCATAAAGTTCAGGGATATTATCAATATTCATTGTGGTTACTGCGGCTGCCAGTGTAACAGGAACGCCAGCTTTTACCAGCAATTTAATTCCATCAACTGTCTTTTGCCATGAACCCAGAGACTGGCGAAAAGTATCATGTATGGCCGGTATGCTTGAATCAAGACTAACCTGTGCTCTTGCTCCTATATTTGCCAGCTTCTCAGCAGCATCTTCATCTATCAGTGTTCCGTTGGTGGCTACCTGTATCAGTATATTCCTAGAGGCAGCATATTCTGCTATGCCAAAAAAGTCTTTTCTAATCATAGGTTCACCGCCGCTGAGTATAAGCTGAGCTACTCCAAAATCAGCAAACTCATCGACAAGCCTGCAGCAATCTTCAAACCCCAGCTCATCGTTGCATTCCTCTCCGGCACTCACAACGCAATGTCTGCATCTGAGATTGCATTTTGATGTAAGGTCCCAGAGCACACCGGCAGGAGCAGGCACTTTCCAGTAGTTCATCCTTTCACTACGCCACCACAAAAGTCCCCTGTTTGTAAGTTCATCAAGTACCGATCTGCTTTTTCTCATCACAGTATCCTGTTCAGAATGAAAAGAAGTACTCAATTGTGTGATTATCTCATCGAGTGTCCGGTACCCGTCACACATTTTGAGTAACCAGTATGCAGCTTCATTCAGTTCCTGAATTTCAGAACTGAGTGGGTCTTTTGTAATCCATATATCATTGTCCTTACTTATCCTGAAAGGAAAATAAGGGACAGCAGATTTATCCGGAAGAACACTCCCACAGGTCATTCCGGTTTCTACGTTATAATTATCTGCTGTCAATATGCCATAGTGATTTTCTATCACTTGATTTCCCCAAGCATCACAAGTGTCTTCTTTCTCCAGTCATGTATCCTGGTTTCTGAAATACCCAGTGTCTCTGAGAGTTCTGCAATCTTCTTTGAGTTCTCTGTTGCTTTCAGGAAGTCTCCCAGTGTTGAAATCGAACTTCCCTTAAACAGGGTTGCAGTTTCACGTCCGATACCTACAATCTCAATAATGTCAGTTTTCAATGTAATTACTGGATTCTTGACACGGATGTATGGATCATATGGTAATGGGTCCGGTCCTGGCAGACATGAAAGGCCTGGAGATGGCGGACAGGCTATGTATGGCGACGGTGGACAAACTATCATTGGAGATGGCGGGCATACAAAGTCCGGTGCTGGTGGGCAGATGTAAGGTGCCGGTGGGCATACAAATCCTGGTGCAGGCGGACATAGTACGTGCGGAGATGGTGGACAGATCATCGGTGCTATCCAGCATGTGAACGGGCATGTTACGGCTGTACCTATTCCCACAGCAGCAAAAGCATTGATTATGCTTGCTCTCCAGCGTGAATAATGTGGATTGCTTGAATAGAGATCATCAAGTGAATCCAGTACTGCATCTCTCATGTCGCTGAAATCCGAACTTGATACAAGATGTGTTGTGAGGGCCTGATAATAAATAAGTCCAAGTACATCACGACCAAGTCCCTCGCAGATCCTTATTCCCCTGTGTGTCCCTCCGGTGGCTATCAGGTAAGCAGCTTTGTTCATGATTCCACTGTTGATGTGGACTCCACCGTTATCTGAGTATCCTGTGTATTGGTCCCCTGTGTGATCTGGCTGGTGGCCTGCTCTGGAACTATCGATTGGGTTTGCAGGGTCATATTGTCCACCATTGGTCGGATCTTCCATATTACGCAGGGCTGGTGCCGTTGTCGGCAGCCAGGGCTCTTCGCCTATGAGCCAGTTTCCGGATATCAGTGCACCGAAAACATCTGACATGGATTCGTTAAGTGCACCTGATTCGTTGCTGTAGACCAGTCCGGCTGTATGTTCTGTGACTGCATGTGTCCACTCGTGGGCTATAATATCCAGTGCGCAAAGTGAGTTATATCTTGAACCGTCACCGTTTCCTATTTTGACATAACTGCCATTCCATGTAGCATTGTTCCAGCCGCTTCCGCAGTTTGCATAAATATGCATGTCAGCTCCTGCATCATCATAGCTGTCACGTCCATGTACGGTAAAGTAGTAGTCGTAAACCATTCTGGTATAAAGGTGGCAATCAACGTCAGGCCCCTGTCCGGAAGCAGACCAATTATTATTATTGTCTTCCGAAACAGGAGCAGGAGGATAGCCGCCATTGGCATCATGGGTAATAACTCTTGCAGAACTTGGTACCCATTGATCCTCAAGCAGGTATTTGGCTGTGCCGTGATCGTGTAGTGTGTTGATGGTGACAGAACCGGCATAGGTTCCGATTCCTGAACCTGTGGTTCTTGTGTGTCCCTGTTCGTTGTTGTATTTCCAGACCACTTTTCCGTTAAGTGCATCAACAAAATATTCCCATTTAGCAGGTGTTTCATCCCCGCCAAGATCCTTGTCAATTCCGTCAACTGTAACATGCCATACCAGATGTGGTTCTTTCACAAATTGTGACAGAACCATCAGTGTAGGTTCAGCATGCAGTTTTCCTCTGGAATTATTTTTGTCATCTTCAAGAACAGTCTTCAGTGCTTCTTCTCCTGTGACCTTTGCTTTGTCCGGCAGGTCAATTTCAGGAGTTAGCTTTCCGGTTGTTCCTTTTATATTATCGTCAGCATCAATATGTACAATAATTTCACTGCCAAAAACAGGCAGTTCCTTGTATACCTGTTGCATGCGCACATGTCTGGCACCGATACGGTCGGTGTCAATCCTTTTCACAAGCATTTCCTTGTTAACAGAATTTAGCAGATAAAGGTCTTTATTAACTTCCATAAATTCTATGGCAGCCATTCCGGGATCCTTTTTTTCTGCTTTTGCAAGCAAGCCTTTAACCCTTAATGGGATACCCGTATGTTCATCCCATTTGATATCTACGTTTACATCGACATTTTTCAACTTGTCGAGTATATCCTTTTGTTTCCTGACAGGTTCGTACATTACCTATTCCCCCTGGATAGCTCACACTATCCTGATTGTACGTTATTCAGGGCAATTGAAAAAGATTGTAGTTCCTCCCTTGGGCACCCCTGCCCGGCCAGATTTAAACCTTCCACTATTACTTAATACCCTACTTATAAATCCTCACTAATAATTTATAAAGTTTCCTCTGAAAATTCAATGTAATATATTAAAATAAGTAAAGATAAACACTTAAAATAAGTAAAAAAATTAATCGCTTTTCTCTGGTTTTTTCTTCTTTTCTTCTTCCACGGTTGTGTTATCACACCATGCATCAACTTCAAAATCCGCTGCACTTTTGTTCTCGTCATTAGAGTCCGGTACTGTACACCATGTGTCAATCTGCTCATCAAGAGTTGGTATCTCTATGTCTTCAATTTCTTCTTTTTTAGCATTTTTTTTGTCCATTTTACAAAACTCCATTTTGATTTTATCATGCTCTCAATTTAGTAGAGCATATACTCCACTTTCCTGAAATTCTATCAGTTCTGAAGCTTAAAAAATGTTTTTACCGTAGAAGGAGCAGTGCCAAATTATATTAAGTTAAAAAAATAAACATTTCTGCAGGAAAATTATCATTTCCGGGAAAAAATGGGGTAGTTATATCTATGGGAATAGAGTCTGGCTGCTAAAGTTGAATATCAGGTTGGTATAAATCATTTAATGGAGATTGTTATGAAGCGGATTGTTTTAGGATTCCAGCACGTGCTGGCTATGTTTGGTGCTACAGTGACAGTCCCTCTGGTTGTTGGTTCTGCCATTGGGCTTTCACTTTCGGAAATTGCAGTGATGATGCAGGCTGTTCTTTTTGCAATGGGAATTGCAACCCTGCTGCAGACTTTTATAGGTTCTAAATTCCCAATTGTCCAGGGTTCAAGTTTTGCTTTTATTCCGGGTCTTATTGCCATTGGTTCCGGCATTGGCCTGGCGGCTGCAGAAGGCGCTCTTATTGTTGGCGGTATCATTGAAGGACTAACCGGTGCCTTAGGTCTTATCGGTAAACTGAAAAAACTGTTCTCCCCACTGGTTACGGGAATCACTATTATGCTTGTGGGTTTCTCACTTGCCAATGTGGCTGTTATGTACACATTCAACTATTATGCTGATGCAGCAGGCACAAGTATCCTGCCCTCTTCTATAATTGCTATAGTGACATTCATTACAACTATTCTTGTTGCTCTCAAGGCAAAAGGGACCTACAAGACAATGCCGGTCATTGCAGGTGTAGTTGTAGGATACATTCTGAGTATGGCATTTGGTCTTGTTGATTTCAGTCTTGTGAAGAGCATGCCTATTGTAAGTCTTCCAAAACTGCTTCCATGGGGAACTCCTGTTTTTGATGTCAGTGCTATCATAATCCTGCTCTTTGCTTTCATGGTAAGCATTATCGAGAGTGTGGGTGACTATCATGCAATCTCAACAATTGCTGATCTGCCTATTGACAATAAGAAAATAAACAATGGTATAGCTTCAGAAGGTCTGTCCTGTTCCATTGCAGGTGTTTTCGGTGCATGCGGTACAACCAGTTATTCCGAAAACATTGGTCTGGTTGCCCTGACAAGGGTTTCAAGTGTTCAGGTCGTTCAGATTGGTGCCGGAATTCTCATCCTGTTTTCACTGATTCCTAAATTCTCCGGTCTGCTGGCATCAATTCCTGCACCGGTTCTCGGAGGACTTACAACAGCATTGTATGGAATGATCGGTGTTACAGGCCTGAAACTTATCAAGGACAGGGTAGAGCTTAATGACAGGAACACGCTTATTCTTGCCAGTTCTCTGGTTCTGGGACTTGGAGCTCCTCAGCTTCCTGCAGAATTCCTTGCGAATTTCCCACAGATTATTGCAAGCATACTAGAATCCGGAATGGCAGTAGGTGCTATTTCAGCAATAATAATGGATCAGTTGCTCAAATAGGAGCATACTAAATTGATGGATACTACTAATACTACGATAATGAAAATAAATTGATACTAATCGATACTAATCAGGGTGTTAACATGATAGAAGACAAAAGATGGGAAGGTGTGTATTCCTTTGAAGATTCTCCTTATCTAATGGAAATACTAACAGAGCTTCGTTCTAAAGAAACAGAAAATGTCCGATTCAGAAAAGATCTTGTGAAACTTGGCAGATACATGGGTTAT
Source organism: Methanolobus tindarius DSM 2278 (assembly GCF_000504205.1). Lineage (NCBI taxonomy): Archaea > Methanobacteriati > Methanobacteriota > Methanomicrobia > Methanosarcinales > Methanosarcinaceae > Methanolobus > Methanolobus tindarius. The sequence goes on from NZ_AZAJ01000001.1 coordinate 2,963,554, forward strand.
GAGTTCACAAAGACAATGGATTTTAAAAAAGTGAAAATAGAGACTCCCCTTGAGAGTACAGAAGGTATCGCTTCCGGTGACAGGGATCATGTGTATATTATCACTGTGCTCAGGGTGGCTATTCCACTCATGGAAGGTCTCATCAAGACACTGGAACATTCAAGGGTAGGCATTGTTTCCGCTTCAAGGGGCAAGGCCCCGGATTTTGACATTGAGATGAGCTATATCAAAGTCCCTCATATGAGGGAAGAAGATACTGTGATTGTCTGCGACCCGATGATAGCCACAGGTTCCACTCTTCTGAAAACGGTTTCAGAGATTAAGAAATGCGGAAACCCAAAAAGAGTTGTAATCATAGGCATTCTTGCAGCTCCGGAAGGTATAAGTGCTCTTAAAGAGGCTCTTCCGGATGTTGAAATCTACGTTACAAAAATCGACAGGGAGCTTAATGACAAAGGTTACATCCTTCCGGGCCTTGGAGATGCGGGCGACAGAGCCTTCGGAGAGCCGCTTAATATCTCAATGCTTCCTCTGATGCACAATCTGGAATAAACTGAAATATTAATACTTAAAAAAGTGAAAAAGGAAAAAAAGTCAGGCAGGTCTGTTAAATATAACAGTTCCTCCCTTTCTTTAGTTAAGTTCAGGTTTAGAGAATAGGACTTATGGTCCGTAGTTCTATTATCTGTCCCCACATGTGGAAGCTCATCATATCGTCACGTTGATAGGCGGTGAATCTGATTTCTGTTCCATCAGTTTTGAAGTCATCTGGCAGGTTAATCGGGTCATAATTTGTATCGTCAGCGCCTATGATTCCATAAAATCCGCCTTCAAGATTATTGTATGTCACAATTCCTGTGTCAGTTATGAGTTCACTTTCCGGAATGACATCGATGGTCAATTCATAACTGTCTTCGGTTCCTGTAGGTTCTTCCCATGGCCGTATGTAAATTGCGGATATGTTCTGCTCATCCATGTCGGTTACTTCAAAAATCCATGTGTGGTAACCTGGTGCACCTACCATTTCTGCTCTAATACTTGCTTCAGCGTATACATCCTCTTTAAGTTTAAGTCCTTCACTGTATGTCATATTCCATGAATATCCGGTTGTTGGATTTTCTTGGAGAGTAACGATTATTGTATCGCCAATAATAGCATAGGCTGTGCTTTGGCTCTCATTCTCTGAAAAGTGTTGAGTAACATTTGACATTGTACCTATGGAAACACCAGAATTGTCTGTGATTCCCGGTTGTTCTTCTACGTCTGGTGTTGTAGTGTTGATGTCATCAATACTTGCGTTGGATTCGTACTCACCTGTATCGTCGCTTTCTGATACACAGCCGCAAGTCATGCATACAAGCAAAACAACTGCTGCAACCGTAAATAATCTGATATTCATTTTAAATTTTCATCTCCCTTTGTTATTATTTACAGGATTGATTTCCAGATATATACAGCTTTATTTAACTGCGGATCTGCTTGTAGTTATGAGTTAGAACAGGACTTTTAGTTTTAATAACCGTATGTGTTCAATGATTATAGTTTTTAATACTTATATTTAAATAATATAAGTTGAAAAACCGATATTATTAAATAATAAGCTTAAAATACTATATAAAGGGGATATAACTTTTGAAACTTGACATCTTTATTGTACTGGATTCCAAAAGGAAGTGATATACGTTGCAAGATAATAGAGAACTATATGCGGTAATTACAGGTGATCTTATAAGTTCGTCTGATATGAATTACAGTGACAGAGAGGTACTTCTCTCTATAATGCATGATACATTCTCTTTTATAAATAACCAATTCCATCCTGCCGGGGAACTCTCATTCCCTTTTGAAATATCCCGGGGTGACAGTTTCCAGACATTATTAAGGACTCCTGAAGATGCTCTGCTGGCATCTGTGCTTCTTTTTCTGAAATTAGGGTTTTTCAGCAAAATAAATCAAAAAATTGCATCCAGAATATCAATCGGCATTGGAAGTGTGGAATACATTCCGGAATCCGGCAGTGTAGGTGAGGCTGACGGACAGGCGTTTAGACTTTCAGGCAAGACTTTGGATAGTATGAAAGAGCAGGAAAAACATCTTCTTATAAGCACGGCCAGTCCTGCATTGAACCTGATGCTGGAATCTCAATGTGCTTTTTTTGATAATATGGCTGCCAGATGGACAGATATTCAGAAGGAGATACTTTTTGAGAAACTCGGCGGCCTGACGCAGGATGAGATTGCATCAAAACTTGGAAAATCCCAGTCAACTGTTTCCCAGAGCCTGAAAGCCGCAGGTTTTGATGCCCTGAAGAAGTTCCTGGATAACTATGCAAGCTTATTTGAATATCCGGATATATTCTCTATGGGGAATAAATGATGGATGTTGCTGTATTAAATTTATCACTGCTTGCAAGACTTCTTCTATCGCATGTGCTTGCAGATTTTGTGTTCCAGAACCGGACAATGGTAAATGATCGTTTTGAGAATAAATGGCGTTCAAAATGGCTTTACATACACGGCTTCCTCGCAGGCCTGCTTGCATACCTTATTTCAGGAGCATATGGTTTTCTCTGGTTGTTTTTGTTTTATACGATTTCCCATCTTTTGATAGATGGTTTCAAATCCACACGCAAGGACAATCTGAAATGGTTTATTATTGATCAGTTAGCTCATCTGATAACAATAATAGTCGTTTGGTCAGTGATAACCGGATTAGAAAACATAGTTACAGGTATTTCGTTCATTCAATTGAATAATACAAGAGCCTGGATTATGATACTTGCTTATATTGTTGTAATCTGGCCGAGTGGCATACTGATTGGTAAATTTACAGAACCATGGCATCATGATAAGGACGGTGAAGAAGGCGAAGGCCTTTTTAATGCAGGTCTGTGGATAGGACGGCTTGAGAGATTCCTGCTCCTGACATTCGTGCTGCTGGAACAATATCAGGCAATAGGTTTACTTGTAACTGCGAAATCCATTTTCAGATACACAAGTGATCGTAAGGTAAGTGAGTATATTCTCATAGGTACTCTATTGAGCTTTACCATAGCTGTTTTTGTGGGAATTATTGCAAAATGGATGCTTGATATAGGGGTTTAGTTATTCCGTATATTCTGATTTTAGTTATTTCAGCCAAAATAGAAGATAGTTTTATATAATATAAAGTCAGATATGGACTGCCGACAAAGGCAACGAAAAGGTGAAAACATGGATATAGCAACAACACTGAGGTACAGGCTAATTAACCTGAACCATTTCAGAAGATGTATGGTGAGCAGGATGACCTACCAGCTTTCATCATATGGGAAAAAAGGCGCCGATATCCCTGCTTTCGATATGAAACCGGTGAGTTTATCGCCTTACACAGTATAAGTTCAATCATCGCGAAAAACGACTTGCCATCTCTCCAATAGGACTGCCGGTTTCATAAGAATATGAAGTCTACTTGGGTGCACAAAGCACCCAACTCCTCCATATTTCCAATCATTATTTTTATTATCAATAACGATAACAAAAAATCCATCTATTCCTCATCAAATTCTATACTGACTCTCTCTGATTGTTTTGCCAGAGTTTTTGAAAGCATACCCAGTTCCATTTTGCAAACATGCAGGACTCCTGCCGGAACTATGCAGGTTGTACAGCATACATTTTGTGCCTGGTCCATGACATAATTCTCTTTAATGTTTAGGGTCTGCTTTTTTGGAATTTCCATATGCGCTATCTTGGCAACCTTGGAACAATCAGTTTCAATATCTGTTATTACAGTTTTCCCTTCAAGCGCTCCATTGATCTTGTGTTTGAAACCACATATTGCGGAATTGACAGTTACTTGTGATGGCATTCTTATCACTCTCTCGTAAAATCAATATAATAATAAAACCAAGGTGTTTTTAAAAGTTTGTGTCTAAATGAAAAAATTGCACTTTTTCAGCAGTTCTGTTTTGTATTATCCAAAAAGTAGCAAAAAGAAAAACAGATAAAAAAGAAATAGGAAAAAGTATCATTAAAAATCTATTTCTCTTCATCACCTGAACAACTGCAACATATATTGCCTTTCATTATTTCCTTCCAGTCGCCAATTACATCATGGGTCCAGCAGTCATCTGCACCTGCAGCTTCTCTCATGGTGAGTGCAAGTATATATGAAAGCTCCTTTACAGTTGCTCCGGCATCCAGAGCACCCTTGAAATGTTTGAGTACACAGGGTTTTGACCTGGCTTTAATGGAAAGTGCAAAGCAGAGGAACTGATATGTTTTCTCATCCACTGGTCTGTTTTCAGCGTAAAGTTTGTCAATCTCATCAAGTTTTTCAGTAAATTCCGGGAAGAACTCTTCTAGCATCCTCATGGTATGGTCTCCGTATTTCAAAGTTAACACTGTTAATCCATCACTAATAATCTCATTTCAACGATGGGTACTTCAAAATATGTTGAAATAGCTATATAAGTTTAATTATCGATATTTTTTCCGGATGCACAAAAAAGAATAAAAAAGACTCAGTTAGATCTGAATCGTAAAGTACTTCCCAAATACTTTCGGGCTTTTTTCCATCACTGCAACATAAGCCCCAATCAGGATGAAAACGCATCCGATAACCGTGTCGACAATTAATGGTGTATGAACGATTGTAATATCAAAAAATATACCACTCACAGGTTCGAGCAGGGCAAGTATGCTTCCTTTCTGTGCTTCTATCTGGGAAATGCCGCTGACATAAAGAACCGCCGCCAGGGCGGTGTTAATAACACCAAAGAAAATCAGCATTGGCATATTGTCTATGATTACGCTTTCCGGGAAACCGCCTGATAAAGGTATCAACAAAATAACTCCAATAAAAGTATACCAGAAAAGCAGGGCAACACTGGAGTAGTCGTCCTTGATTTACCTTATAGTTACTATCTCACTGCCAAACGAAAAACCGGAAAGAATACCTGCGGCAATTCCTATAAGGTATCCGCTACCCCCGTAGAGACCCAGATTCAATCCTGCTATAACATTTTCCATGTCAACAATAAAGAGAAGACCGGTCAGGGAGAGTACTAATGCAACAACACCTTTTCTTGTTATTTTTTCTTTCAATACAATTGGTGAAAGCAGGGTAACATACATAGGTGCTGTATATAACATCAGAATAGCAACTGAAAAGTTGGTATATTTGATGCAGGTGAAGTACGAAAATATCGTGCATGTATTGATAAATCCGAGAAGTAGAATGCATTTTTTCTTCCGGCGCGGTATTATCTGGGATAACTTTCCTGTTAGCATAATGAAGACAAACAGCGAAATTAAACCAAAAAACTGCTTGTAGAATATCATGGGTCCTGTGGGGACAGCTCTAAGGTAATCCACAAAAACTCCCATAAGTCCGAAAAGAACAGAACCTGTTATAAGTTCAAAATATGCTTTTTCAGAACCCGGACTCATAGACTGGAAATAGCCATATAGGCTATAAAGCATTTGGTATGGATATACAAACTTATATGTATTTAAACATACAATTGTTAACGGGGTTAACATATGGCAACATTCGTCCACATAGACATACCAACAGACAATCTTGAAAGATCAAAGAAATTCTATTCTGAGCTTTTTGGATGGACATTTGAAAAACCATTTCCTGACATGGAATACTACATATTTGCAACCAAGGATCTGGAAGGAAATGAAGGTATTGCAGGAGGCATGGGCAACAGGGAGGAGCCCGGCCAGAGCGTTACAAATTTCATAGAAGTTCCATCATTGGATGAATACATAAAGAAAATAAAGGCAGCAGGCGGTAAAGTTTCCGAACCTATGCCTGTTCCGGGAATGGGTTACCTTTCAATGTGCGAGGATACCGAGGGGAATGGTTTTGGAATCTGGGAAGGGAATCCTGATGCAAAGTAATTAAGAACCGACATCTATAATTTTTTAATTTACTAAGCCATTCTTTGTTGCACTTTATTTTTTGTAGCTTTAAGTCCGCAGATTAGAATTCCTAAATTTTCATTTTTATTTTCATTATGCTGCCAGAATGCTACTGATTCTTTTTATTTTTATTAATCTTGCACACTTGCAATAAAGGTCTGTTTTTTAAATTTTTATATAATATACACAATCAAAACTTGCTAATTTCAGAAAACCAGACTAAATAAAACCTGTTTGTGATTGGTTCTTTAGTTAATCATAGCTGACGATGCGTTAGAAAATAAGTTATATTGTATTTTGAACGTTAGCTTTACATAGCAGATTTTACAATCTTAGTAGCCAGCAACAATTTGTATATACAATCTTTATAAATCACAATTAATTCTTTAATGTGGTTTGCACACTTGCACTTTATGAGTAAAAAGTTTTAAAAAATGGAGGTTCAATGCTAGATATAGACCCTACGGGTATCCTTGTCAGGTATAATGTTAAGTTAGAATCAGAGTTAACTCCTGATGAGATAGCAAGAGAACTATTCCCTAGAGATATTCTATTAAGAAATATAGTTGAAGCGGTTTTTGAAGGTGATGAGGACGAGGTTATAGTTACTCTCAAAGATGCTGTCAAAGAAGGCAAAGATCCGATATCCCTCATCGATGATGCCCTTATGGCAGGTATGGATATAGTATCCCGGTTGTATGAGGATGGCCACCTTTTCCTTCCGGATGTTATGATCGCATCCCATGCAATGACCGATGGTATTGAATACTGCAAGCAAATATCCGGTAAAACTCATGAATGGAAGGGAACTGTTGTTTCCTATGTTGTGGAAGGCGATATTCATGATATCGGCAAGAAGATTCTGACAGTGCTTTTGAAGTCAAATGGTTATGAAGTAATTGATCTTGGAAGTGATGTGCCTACTGATGAAGTAATCAGTGCCGTATTGAAATACAATCCTATAATGATAACCGGCACTTCCCTGATGACAACAACCATGTATTCTTTCATGGAGGTTAATAACCGTCTCCTTGAAAATGATATCAGAATCCCTCTTGTATGTGGAGGGGGCGCTGTAACCCAGGACTTTGTTATGAATTATGAACTCGGCATATACTGTGAAGATGCCGCATTGGTGCCTAAAATTGCAGATTCTATTCTCATGAACAAAAGTATAGATGAGCTAAGGGAACAGTTTCATGTACATTGAAACTATTAATGCGTGCTTGTGCAATGAAAAGAGGTGGCTCACATCCAAAGATAAATCCCTCTTGTGTAGATTGGATTGAAGGAAGCATAGCATTCAGATGAGAGCCAATTATTAATCTGCATCTTCCATGTATTTAATATCTCCTTTTTTCCGATCTTTAAATGGAATATATGAAAGGAGCCTTTGCATATGAATATAACAAACGTTTCTGCTAACTTTATATCTGTAAATCAAATACAAACACACATAATGGCGTAAGAGAATTATTGGCAAGGCGCGGGGGTCATATCATCAGCTCTGAAAAAATACAGGAAAAGAAGTATTCTTTACTGAATGGGAATACCAACTGCCGGATGTCTGACGCAGTTATCTCTTTTCTCTGGAAAGGTGATGATAAAAAGCATGTTATTTCAGTTTCTGAAAACATCTCCCTTTTAGGATATCATCCCGATGAATTCATTTCTGGAAAAATCATTTTTGAGGATATTGTTTATCCTTCAGATATTGAAGCTATAAGGCAAAGCTATTCTCAGTATATTAAAGATGAGAATAATCCATTTTTCATTGCAGATTATAGATTGAGATCAATTGATGGTAAAATCTGTGAAGTTAGCGAAAGAACCGTTAAGATTTCCAGGGACGATCTTAGTCTTTATCATGGCATAATATCGGTGAAAAGAAGTTTTGAGTTTGATACTGACAAAGAGAAGAGCTATTGCAAAAGTATAGTTGATGGTATACAGAGCCCGCTTTTAATTCTTGATAATACGTTTCATGTTTTTTCCGCTAATAGGTATTTTTATGAACTTTTTAAGTTAAAACCTGAAAACACTGAAGGAAAACATTTTTTAAATTTACATAATGCTAACAAGGAAGAGCTGGGTTCATTTTTTGATCGGGTTTTGCAGGATGAGTATTTCTTCGATTCTGTTGAAGTAGGATGCACCATAGATGGTCTTGGGGAAAGGACAATGAGGCTTTCTGCCCGTCCACTTGATACCGGTATGGACAGAAAGAAGTTGATTCTGGTTTCAATAGAAGATATAACTTCCCAGAAAATAGCTGAAGCAAAACTCAGGGCATCGGAAGAAAAGTATTCTAATCTTGTAGAAAAGGGAAATGATGGTATCCTTATAGTAGACAGGAAAGGGACACTTAGTTTTGCAAACTCCAAATTCTCCCAGATGATAGAAATCAAAGAACAAGAACTTTCAGATAGGAACCTTCTGGATTTTGTTCCTTTTGATTATCATCGTATGATAGGTATTCGCCTCAAGAAAGTCCTCAAGGACATGCGTAGTATAAGACGCAATGATGAGGTTGAGTTTATCAAAGCTGAAGGTGGAACTTTTTCCGCTGAAATAAGTCTGTCCTATATATTACATGAACACAAGCCTTCTGTGATGGTGACTGTCAGGGATATCTCTGAAAGAAAACGTGCAGAAGCTGAGCTTAAGGCATCTGAAGAAAAATATTCTACTCTTGTTGAGAAAGGAAATGACGGAATATTAATTCTCCATGATCTGTCTTTCAAGTTTGCAAATTCCAAGTTTTCCGAACTTACAGGTTATTCACGGGAAGAGTTATTTGATAGGAGTTTCACAGATCTTGTTCCGGTAGAATACAGGCGCATGATAGGAAAGCGCATTAAAAAAGTAATGAAGGATAAACATAGCATTCGCAGAAATGACGAACTTGAATTCCTGACAAAGAACCATGATCTTTTCCCGGCAGAAATAAGTCTGGCTTATATTTTACATGAGGAGAAGCCCTCTGTAATGATGACTGTCAGGGATATATCTGAAAGAAAACAGGCTGAGTTTGAACTCAAAGCTTCGGAAAAGAAATATTCCTCTCTTGTAGAAGAAGGTAATGACGGTATCATTATTGTCCAGAATGGTATACTTATTTTTGCCAACATAAAGTTCTGTGAAATAACTGGTTTTTCCAGAACTGAAATACTTCGCAGGCCGTTTGAAGATTTTCTGTCTATAGAATATAAGCGGCTTGTTATGAACAAATTCAGGAAAAGTCTTGAGAAAAAGAAGTCCTCACTGAAATATGAGATTGAGCTGGTATCAAAAGAAGGAGGCAACACTCCTGCTGAAATCAACTCTTCAATTATTGATCACGAAGGTGCACCAGCTATAATGGCAATTATCAGGGACATAACCGATCAGAAAGAAAAAGAAAGAGAACTCCTTGAACTCATAGAGGTGCAGAAAGTTCTTGAAACCGTAATTAAGAGCAGTCCTGCGGTTGTCTTTTTCTGGAAACCTGATGAGGACTGGAAAGTTGAATTCGTTTCTGAGAACATATCCCAATTTGGATATCAGGCAGACGACCTGATGTCAGGCAAGATCCTTTATGGCGATATCATCCATCCATCTGATGTGGAAAGACTCACCATGGAATATGATATCTTTTCCGGTGAGGAGAACCTTTCATTTGAGTATCGCATACTTACAAAAGCAGGTGAGGTACGCTGGGTTGATGAGAGATCTGTTCTTAAACGTGATGCTGAAGGTAAGCTCCAGTACATTCAGGGTATTATTGTAGATATTACCGAGCGGAAGAATGTGAAGAACTTTATGCAGATAGGCAATGACGTAGGTATGCTTTTCAGTCCGCTTGGTGATGTAGGGGATATGTTTTCCCAGCTTGTGGAATTCACCACCCAGATGGATAATCTGGACTGTGGTGCTCTCTATCTTGTAGATGGGCAGACAGGTGATATGAATATTGTTGCCCACTCAGGTCTTTCATCTGATTTTGTTAAAAGTGCAAGACATTATGGCGGCAAATCTATCCATGCACGTCTTTTGAAGACAGAATATCCGCTTTACACCCGGTATTATGAGCTGACATCCATGATCCCCGGTGAGAAACTGAGTTATGAGGGACTTGAAGCAACTGCTTTGATACCTATAAGATATGGGATGGAGCTTGTGGCAATATTAATGTTGTCATCACATAGCGTTTATTCTGTTCCTTTTGAAGTAAGGGATTCTCTTGAGACGGTGGCATCCCAGATAGGTCCTGTAATTGGGCGCATGCGTGAACAGGCAGATGTCCAGAAAAATATCAGGAATCTTCAGGTTATTTTTGATGCCATGGAGGACATGGTTTTCATGCTTGATGCTGATGGTTGTCTCCTCTATGCAAATCCACATACTTTCAATAGGCTTGGTTACTCTGAACATGATCTTATAGGAATGAGTCTTATTAATCTCTATCCTCAGAATGAGCTTATTGAAGCTGCAACAGAAATAAAATCTATATTGGAAGGCAGGGCAAAGATCTGCACGATTCCTTTTGAGTCTGTTTTCGGAGAACTTGTATCAGTTGAGATGCATTGTTCAATGGGGCAACTGGATGATAATCCAATAACGATATGCGTCTCCCGCGAAAGGGTATAATATAATCCTTTTGGTTGATTTTTCTTTTTTTTCCGGATCTAGCATTTAATATCAACGATACTATATAATTTGATGATTATATAACTCGCAAAATTCATTTTCATTCATATTCTTTTCTAAAACCCGAATTTTTCATGTTACTTTGGTAAATTCATTGTTTTCAGCTATAAATATGGCATATTGCTTCTATATAAACGCATTGGTTATTCTGGAGTTATTAAAACAAATAAAATTGTCTGCAAATATAAATCAATAGCATTAGGGTTTGTTAATTATGTGTTTTCTTTGTGTTTGCCTAAAGCATATTATTTAGTATACATTCCTTTTTATATGTGTTTCCTCTGTTTAGTTTTAAGCTCATCATACTTAAACATTAACCTATAATTTGTAGCTGAAGATGTACAAAAAAACAGTTTTAGCTAGTAAACAGCATCAATAGGTCATATATGTTTTATATATTAAATTAGGATTATGAATCCTGAATAGTTATCTTTTTATAATGGTATCTTCTCGAAGGAACCTTTATATAACATAAAAAAAGTGCATGATTTGAGGTTCGGAAGAACCTTTTTGTGTAGATTGGATTGAGCTTGACCCAAGCTCAATAAACTAGACTATCCAAATTGAAGGAGGTATAGAATGTTAATAGTAGACAAAGAAGGTATCCTTATCAGATACAACGTTAAAATGGAAAAATCAATGACCCCTGAAGAGGCGGCAGCAGAACTCTATCCAAAAGAGGAGTTATACAAGCCAATTGCAGAAGCAATCTTTGAGGGTGAAGAAGATGATGTTATCGAAGGTCTCGAGGCAGCTATCGCAGCAGGCAAGGACCCAATCGCACTCATCGACGATGCACTTATGGTAGGTATGAAGGTAGTAACAGACCTTTACGACCAGGGTGTAATCTTCCTTCCAAACGTAATGATGTCCGCAGATGCAATGCTCGAAGGTATCGAGTTCTGTAAGGGCCAGTCCAACGAAGCACCTGTCCAGAAGGGCAAGGTTGTCTGTATGGTCGCAGAAGGTGACGTACACGACATCGGAAAGTCAATCGTAGCAGCACTCCTCAGAGCAAACGGCTATGAAGTTATCGACCTCGGAAGAGATGTACCATCCGCAGAAGCACTTGCAGCTGTAAAGGAACACGAGCCAATCATGATGACCGGAACTGCACTCATGACAACAACCATGTACGCATTCAAGGAAGTCAACGACCTTCTCGTCGAGAGCGGAATCACAATGCCATTCGCATGTGGTGGCGGAGCAGTAAACCAGGACTTCGTATCCACCTACTCACTCGGTGTATACGGTGAAGAAGCAGCAGATGCACCAAAGATGGCAGACGCTATCCTTGCAGGCGCAGACATTGCAGCACTCAGAGAGAAATTCCACAACCACTAAGGTGATTAAAAATGGCAATTAACAGATTCACATCAATGGCATACTCCGAAGCTGACGAAATGGTCTTCGGAAACGCAAAGAAACCTGTGAAAGCAGGTCTTGACCTCGAGATCGGAGCAGGATACACAACCGCAGAAGTAAACTACGCACCAAGGCCAGAAGCTGGTGAGTCCATGGAGAAACTCGTAAACGAGTACCAGAGGATCACAAAAGATATCATGGCTAGAATGGTTCAGGTAGGTTTCCCATCCGTAGTACTTGAGACAGAGCACGTACAGCAGATGACCAACAACCCATCATGGGGAGCAGCTGTAGCACACGCACAGAAGACCATCATGGAAGAGTACCATGAAGAATATGGAATCAAATGTGCACTGAGACACACCCCTGGTGACATCAGAGAGCACAAAGAGTTCATGGAGCTCAGAGGCGACAAGATGTCAGTTGTCATGGAGTCATTCGAACAGATCGCAGAAAGCGGCGCAGACCTTCTCTCCATCGAATCAATGGGTGGAAAGGAAATCTTCGACTACGCAGTACTCAGGAACGACGTTCCAGGTATGCTCTACGCAATCGGCTGTCTTGGTACCATGGACATGGACTACCTCTGGCAGGAAATCTCAAGCGTAGCACAGAAGAAGGGCGTTGTCTCCGCTGGTGACACAGACTGTGCACAGGCAAACACTGCAATGTTTATTGCAGGTGGACTTCTTGACAAGAACCTTGCACACACCCTTGCAATCCTCGCAAGAGCAATCTCCGCTCCAAGATCACTCGCAGCATACGAAGCTGGCGCAGTAGGTCCAGGAAAGGACTGTGGATACGAGAACATCATCGTAAAGGCAATTTCCGGTATGCCAATGTCCTTTGAAGGTAAGACATCAACCTGTGCACACTCAGATGTAATGGGTAACCTTATCATGCAGTGCTGTGACCTCTGGTCAAACGAGTCCGTTGAATACCACGGTGAATTCGGTGGTACAACAGTACAGTGCTGGTCCGAGTCCCTTAACTACGACTGTGCTCTTATGAACACAGCTCTTAAGTCAGGAAACGAGAAGATCCTCAGAGACCTCCTCATGGCTTCTGACAGATTCAGAGACCCACAGTCCTACGTCCTTGCATACGACAACGCATACGCTGTCGGTGAAGCAATCGTAAAGGACGGAGACGACATCTTCCTCCGTGCAAAGAACGCTGCAGTAGCATGCTGTGACACACTCAACAACGCAGAGGGTCTTGAGATGACAAAGTTCGAGCTCGGTGCACTCGAGAAGGCAACCGCAGAACTCAACGCAATCACCTCAGAATCCGAAACATTCCTCAGCGAGTGCATGGACAGATTCAAGAAGGAAGTTCCAGTATTCAAGCCAGAGAACTACGCTCTCTAAACGTAGTGTTAGAAGTTTTCTTTACGAAAACTTCTTTCTTTCATATTTCAAAAACGAATACATTCACACTCATCATTTCAATTAATAATTCGCAATTATCAATTCAAACTTAACTCCACAATTAAAAATCATAGGCTTTACAGAAAAAGGGTCACTAAGCCATCAATTCTACCTCCAACTCCACAACCTTCAATTTATGGCATGTACCTAACACTTCCCTCTGTAAAGCCTTTGATATCTTCTTAATTCTGTTTTATTATCCTGATATCCTTCTTCTTAACTTACCGTATGAATATTTTTGTGTGCATAAATTGCGATTTTATGTACATCATACTAATAAGCACAAACAAAGGTTCCTTCATATAGGTGCCTTTATGAATTCTTCAAAACGATTTCATTTACTTACGATATTTACCTTAATGGTTGTGCTTATTTTACCTGTGATGACAGAAGAGGGAAGTTCAGCCGATCTTGTTATCAGTGAAATAAGCGTTAACCCTTCCAGTTACCAGGTGGAACCGGGGAACACATTTTCGATAGATATAGATATTAACCCGGTAACTCCAGTATCTGGCGTACAGTTTGATCTGTCACTTCCATCTTCGGGTTTTTCATTACTTGATGTTAATGAAGGGGATTTATTTTCCAAATCCGGAGCAACTGTGGCATTTGAATTAAAAAACACTCCTTCATCAACAGGTTCAGGAACAGTATATTCAGCAGTTCTTGGAAACCTGTCAGCAAACGAAGCTGGCACAGTTGCGGAAATGACTGTTGTCGCAGGGGAAGAGACTGGTTACTTTGATTTTGGTCTTAGCAATGTAATAATGAGTGATACTTCTTCAAATCCTATTGGATTCATTTCTAATCCTGCAACTGTTCTGGTTGATTCAAAACCTGTATTAACAAATCCCGGACTGGTACAGGTTACTGAGAATAATCTGCTTGATCTGAAATTACAGGCAGCAGATGCAGATAATGACATATTGACATTTTCAGCAAGTTCAGTTCCTGATGGAGCATCTTTTGACAACATTACAGGCAACATACTGTGGACACCTGATCCAGGTCAGGTAGGTGAACATTCTGTAGAAGTAACGGCAAGTGATGGTTATCTGGAAGATACAATTATTTTGATAATTGAAGTTCTTCCTTCTGACTTAGCACCTGTTGCAGATGCAAGTGGTCCATATACTACAAGAGTCGGTAAAAAGATAAAATTAGCAGGTACAAATTCCTATGATCCGGATGGAACTATAATGTCATACACCTGGGATTTAGGGGATGGCAGCACAGCAGTTGGTGAAACAGTCTTCCACACATATTCAAGGACGGGAGTATACACATTAACATTAACAGTAATGGATAATGCAGGAAATACAGATACAGCCGTTACAACAGTAACTGTTGAGAGTTTCTTCAAGTTCTATTTTAAATGAACCTGAAATAAAAATAGCAAAAATAAAAAATAGTTATAAACCGATAAATTAAAAATAGGAATGTCAGGAGTTTTCAGTTCTCCTGCCATCCCAGTTCAGAAAGTGTTTCAACAGCGCTTTCTTTAATTTTTATTGTATACTGGCATTTTTCATTGCCTGTAATTTCGGAACTCATTTCTAAAACTTCAATATTATATTCAGTCCCAAAGTAAGCAATCATAAGTTCTTCTTCTGTTGGTTCCGTGAAGAAATTGATATTGCCTTCAGCATACCAGATCTGCCATGGTGTCTCATTACAGTTCATCTCTTCTGATGCCATAGTGACAGTTTTTTCCAGCATTTCCTGGTTAATTTCATCCCAAACACCATCAATTGTTGCTGATATCACATTCCTGTTGTAAAGCATTACCTCAATACTATGTTCTGTGATTACCTGAGTTACTATCTGTTCAGATCTGTTTCCATAGCCCCCATGAGTACTTGTGAATGTATAATTCAAAGTAGATTGAGCAGGATTTTCAGGGCTTACATTGTAATCTACAAATTCAAGATCAGAACCATCATAACTGTAAGTTGGTGCTTCCATTATCCACTCGCTGGCAATGTCTTTCAGTTCATCCTCAGTTGGTGCCAGTACGTATTGTCTCAATCTGATAAGTTCATCATTGATTTCATTCAGATTCTCCGGCATGTATTGCGATGCATAAGGATCCACCTTGACAATCTTTGTTGTATCACTCTGCATAACCTGGATCTCAAGAACGCCTGTATCTGCAACGATGGGAACTCCATCTTCAGGTTCGTAGAGTTCGTCCAGTTCCATGAAATCATTGTTATTGAAAAGAGCAATCAAATCTTCTCTTGTCTTTTTATCTATTGATTTCACATACCTGGCTGTCAGTTCATCCTGATAATTGTAATAGCTAAAATTGATTGCTGTGGAATTTATGACCATTTTCTGAACTGCCATTTCAGGCAATGTGAATGCACCGTATGAAAGACGCACTATCACAGAATCATCAGATACCGCATTTTTATAAGTGTCATCCTGTGTTTCAGTACAGCCGGCACCTATAAGAAAAAGTGCTAATAATAAAATAGTTAATAGTTTCTTCAAAATAACCCTCCCGTTATTATAATGGCTCTCTTTTTCTATATTATTGTTCTTGTTGTTCGAACTGATTTTGCAATTCTCTGCCAAAAAATATTAATTTAGTTTAATTTAATTTCTCTTTCAATCTTATGGACGAATCTGTAATTTTTAAGATCCGGGATGATTATTATGTTCATCTAAAAAAGACTGGACAATATTGATCAATTTAAAGGTAATACAGCTGTAGAGATGATAATTACTTTTCCATAAAAGAAACGGAAATATTCAGAAAGCACCCAGATGAATATTGTTATGAGTTCTTCGTTTTCCAGAATGAAAAAGAGAGCATCAAAGGGCATTTTATTCAAAAAAAGCTAACGCTCTTCAAGAATGACTTCAATTTATGTTGAAATATCCTGCAGGTTCAGCAAGTGAAATTATGGTTACTTGTTGCTTGTTACTTATGTTTATACCAGGATTTCGATTATCCCATTTTCAATTTTGGTTTCATAGGTTTCAACTTTCGGGTCATCCATGTCTATATATTCTCCCGTATCGACATTTTCCCCGGTCCTTATATCAAAACCCCAGTTATGGCATGCACACTTGAGTGTGTACTCCTCAAGGGAACCACTTTTAAGTGGGCATCCTTCATGCGGACATTCATTGTCAATTGCAAATATTTCATTGCTCTTTTTAATAAGAGCAATTTGCCTGTTACCTGCGTTTACAACTTTTATTTTCTCTTCCTTGAGATCTTCTTCTTTAACAGCAGCTACCCATTCTGGCATTATATTACCCCGTTTCTGGCTTTGAATTTAACACTTATAAACTTTACAAATCGGTCTTTCAACAACAGTTTGTCCTCTGCAGACCTGTTTACTCTCCACTAATTATCTTTGGTTTTTGTTTATAAATAAATATCTGCTATTCAAATTTACAAATAATCATGATTTATTGTAGCAGCCAAAAATTACATAAGTCCTCAGAACAGAATAAAAATAGATACAAATTAAAATTGCAGTTCTTAGTTTAAGCTTTGATATTTAACATAAATACTGGCTACTGCAAAAGGAATGAATATCATCAACATAATCAAGTCATTTAAATTATCAATAAACGAAAAGATTTCTACATATGTTCTGCATTTGTGGTTACAGCGCATATTATTCTATATTCTTCTGTTTCTATTCAGCTCGGGAATTTCTCATTATCTTATCAATGAATTTGGAACTTCAGATTACAATATGGCAAGTGCACGATATATGATTAGTGCCCTGATTCAGAGTGAAGCGGCCATAATGGCAATAATTGTGACTTTAAGTCTTGTTGCTGTGGAACTGGCTTCAGGCTCTTATTCCGTGAGAATGATAGACCTTCTAAAGTCATATAATCCTGATTTCTGGATATTGATGATAACATACATTGCATCAATGAGCTACGGCCTTTTCATTTTAAAAACAATTCCGGATGAAAGTAATGCAGCGATAAATATGCACATTTCATTTGTATATTACACAGGCATCTTTTCATTTGCAATATTATTCCCGTATCTTTTCAGGACTCTAAATACACTCAAACCTTCAACTTTGTTGAATATGCAGGCAACAAAACTGACTGCAATCAACATTACATCTGCTATTAGCTCAGATGCTGCGGATCCTCTGGAAAAGGACCCGATACAGCCCATAATTGATATTGTAAGCAGTTCAATGTTAAACCATGATTTTGAGACAACAAGAAATGGGCTGAATATTATTGGACTAAGGTCTAAAGATATTTTCTCCAATAGTGATCTTGACCATACCGAGCGCAAAATAATTGCAAATTATATTTTTTCCAGGCTTGCAAGATTTGGAAAATTTACATTGAATCATTATGATGAAGATGCTGCTTTTATAGTCATCATGAATCTTGAGTCCCTGTGGAATGAGCTTGAAAAAAGTGACAGCATGGAAGCAATATTGCAGGCGTCATCTTCACTGGAGCAGATAGGTATCGTTGCTGCAGAAGTTAATCAGAAGGACGTCCTTTCAACCGTAACTAACCATCTTTATAATATTGGCCAAAAAGGACTTGATGGAAATAGTGATGGTGAATTAGCAAAAATAATTGATTCAATTGGTTCAGTTGGAGTTGCATGCGCCGGAAATAGAATTGAACCGCGGATGATTGAAGATATAATTCTTAGTATCAGTAAACTTGAAAGAAAAGCAGCTGAAAAGGATTACGATTCTTCAGTAGAAACAGCACTTGATGAGCTGGGATCTATTAAAACAGCCATGGAATTTGAAAATAATCCTGCATATCATCAATTGTGTCTGAAAGTTGACAATATTCTTATGTCAATCACACAGGAATAATCCTGCATTTAAATACTACATTTTCTTTATCTGTCCTTTTGTCCTTCAAGATTGGCATTTTTACCGACAGGCTTAATTCCATTGTTGCACTTTAAGGGTGCACTGATCTTTTTTGTTTTGCATTACCAAAACAATTTGGAACGTTTATAGACTCGATTTTAAATCTGGCCAAATTGGAAACCGCTGTGATGAATTAACTCATCCTTTGTTTTGCATAAGGCCGTATCATCACAGGAATTATTAATATGGAATCATCAACTTTCAAAGACCTTCACTTATCAAGAAATCTTGAAAAAGCAATTGAAGAACTGGGTTTTGAGGAACCAACTCCTATTCAGACCCAGGCAATACCTTTTATTATGGAAGGCAGGGATGTTATAGGACAGGCCCAGACAGGTACAGGAAAAACAGCAGCATTTGGAATTCCTGCTCTTGAAATGGTAAACCCTAACAGCAAGAAGACACAGGCACTTGTCCTCTGTCCAACAAGAGAACTTGCAAACCAGGTTGCAGAAGAGCTGGGTAAACTTGCCAAGTATCTTAATGTGAAGATACTTCCGGTTTACGGCGGACAAAATATTGACAGACAGATAAAGGCTCTCAGAAGAGGCGTTCATATCGTTATTGGAACTCCTGGAAGAGTAATGGATCATATTGAGAGAAAGACTCTGAAGCTTAACGGCGTGGATATGATAGTGCTCGACGAAGCAGATGAAATGCTGGATATGGGTTTCAGGGAAGATATTGAAACAATTCTCAGCAGTGTTCCTGATACAAGGCAGACTATATTTTTCTCTGCGACAATGCCAAAGCCAATAATGAGGCTGACAAAACAGTATCAACAGAACCCTACTCATGTAAAGACAATACACAAAGTAGTTACTGCGCCAAACATGGAACAGTCCTATTTTGAGGTCAAGCATCACATGAAACCTGATGTTCTTTGCAGAATGATAGACATTTATGATGTAAAGTCATCTCTTGTGTTCTGTAATACTAAAAGGATGGTAGATGACCTTGTTACCACCCTGAAAGCCAGAGGTTATCTCGCAGATGGTTTGCATGGTGATATGAAGCAGAACCAGAGAGAGAAAGTAATGGCAAGCTTCAGGAATGGTGAAATTGAAACACTTGTTGCTACTGATGTGGCTGCACGTGGTATTGATGTGGAGAATATTGAGGTTGTATTCAATTTTGATATGCCACAGGATGAAGAATCATATGTTCACAGGATTGGTAGAACCGGCCGTGCAGGAAGGCAGGGAATTGCACTTACTTTTGTAACTGCAAGGGAGATCTACAAAATCAAGAGCATCCAGAAGTATACTAAGACCAAGATAAAGTGCAAGAAGGTTCCGACAAGAAGCGATGCCGAGGAAATCAAGGCAGGTATGCTTGCAAACAGAGTAAAGGAAACCATAGATGAAGGACATCTTGGCAAATATGTCCACTGGGTGGAAAAAATGCTTGATGAGGATTGCACTACCATGGATATAGCAGCTGGCCTTGTTAAGATCATGCTGGCTGAAAACAGGTAATTATTCCGAAATGCGGTTTATTGTATAATATGGGCGAAGTATGCTGATTAAATAATTGGGATTTTCCCAATTTCATTTATATCCTACGGTTCATATTATATACTATGACCCTGTTTATTGACTACTGATAATCAAGTACCTGTTAAAAACTGTTAATATCCTATTATTTTTCAGTAACAGGTAATGCATGTTTGTTTTATTTGACTGGGATATTCTTGATGTTGTGTTATCCAGACATCATTTGTCATTAATGTCTTGTATTTGAATAAAGCAGGAACAAAAACAGTTCACAATGAGGTATTAATCTGGCTAATTATAGAAGTAAAAAGAGGAAAAGTAACGCAAGTGGAGGAAACACTGACGGTGAAGTTGTCAGAGTAAGAACACCACGTAAAGACAATGGTGAGGTTCTTGCAACTGTTTCAAGTTTACTCGGAGCTAACAGGGTAAGGTTGCAGTGTATGGACGGTGTTGTCCGTATGGGCAGGATACCTGGCTCAAAGAAGAAGAGAATGTGGGTTCGTGAAGGCGATATTGTTATTGCTACTCCATGGGAAATCCAGGACGAGAAAGCCGATGTTATCTGGAAATACACCAGACCACAGGTTAACTGGCTGGAGAAAAAAGGATTCCTTAAATAGATGAATTTTTATTCATCTTTTAATTGATTTTAATCTTTAAGTCATGAGATTTTTGCTTTCCTATTTTAGTGATTATTGTCTTCACTATTATCTTCCATTCTTTTTCTGATAAGTACGAAGCTTATTTATGATTTTTCAAATAGTTGATATAGGTAGTTGTTTTAGGTATTTGAAAAATAATTTCATAATTCAGATGTTTGCAACTCTGTGATACAAGAGTACAAGCAGATTAAAGAAATTAGTAAAAACAGTAGAGAAAACTTAAGTGTTGAATACTTCACTAAAAAAGTTAAGTTGCTTATTCAGCAACTTCTCCGAAAGCGAACTTTCTGAGTACTTTTGTGATCTTGATGCTTACTTCATCGCCTACGGATGTGCCTGGTACGAAGATTACAAAACCGCTTACTCTTGCAATTCCGTCACCCTCTCTTGCGATATCTTCAATTGTTACGTCGTATGTCTCTCCGGCATCTACTGGAGCAGTTGATTCTTCTCTGTTATTGAACATTTTAAATTCACGTCCTTTTTTATAAAGCCTAAAATACCTGAAGTAGCTGAAAACATAATGCAAAATAGAAATCTACAGTAAAAGTAAATGCCATTTAATGTCAATACGTTTAGCGAATAACAGTCTTATTTTAAAGCACTTTATCATGGGTTTATTTGTATAAAAGGGTTGTGCATGGCGGTGTTTTTACTTTTATTTAGATTCTCTTTATGGCAAACTTCATTGTCTCACTGACAGCATCCATCCTCTCCACAGCAGCATGCTTCGCTGTCCATATCCTTTCCCTTAAGGGCTGCACTTATCATTGCCCATGCACAGCCAACACCACTCTGCACTTCGATTGCTTCAACCGGACAATTACCGGCACATGCTCCACATTCCATACATAATTCCGGTTTTGTAAGCATTACTTGTTTTTCTCCATCAGTGAAAACTCCATGAGGGCAGACATTTGTACACATAAGACAGTTGATGCATTTTTCAGGATAGTACTTAAGTGTGTTTTCTTTGTAAGAATTGAACATCAGATCATCTCCTTCAGGTTTGCAATTGCAAGAATAAGCAGGCAAAGCAATCCAGTTCCTGATTTAAGTGCCATGTAAGGTACATACTTGAATATCTCTTTCTTAACACCGGTTCTTGATGTGTAAGTTGTACAGCCTGTAAAGTTGAGAGCAAGATAGCTTGTGATTGCCGGTACTATCAGGAAAATGGCTAGCAACGATAGTATTTCTTTCCAGAGGATCATATTGGTGTTTGCTGCAAGGAAAATTCCAAATGGCAAGGCTACAATCCATCCAAAGAGAATTCCCTTGATGCTGAGGTCATGTGTCGGCAGGTAAGGCAGCAGAACAGGGAACAATACTGTTCCTGCAAATGCTGTTACAATTGCCAGAAGTGCTGCAAAGGGACCGGACAGCAGGTAGAGGATTATTGCAGCAATTAATGTTGGTTTTATGACATGGATGAATTCTATCGGTGTCAACACCAGCCTGTCTTTAAAGGTGAACCTGACCTTTCTCATTTCAGGTGTTGCAATATGGTTATTGAGATATTCCGGCAGATCTTTTGCACGTACAGGTCCGTATTCGACTTTGAACCCAGACCTACGTTTGACTTCATGTGCAGAGACACCGGGTGCTCCTAGCTGTGGTAATATCAGGTTTCGATGGTTGACCAATTTTGCAAGTCCTGTCAACCTGATGCGATATACTATCTCATCGGTGCCAAATGTTCCTTTTCCGGCAGCACACCAGACGTTAATTCCTTTTGTGTCAATGACAAGTATGTAGCAATCGATGCCTGTAAGTGAACTGCGAAGTGCATCAAAACTGAGTGTGTAATTTGCAGAAACAAATACCGGCGAATCTGCATCAGGATTGCCAAGTTTGTAGATGCCGGGGTCTATTCTGTGTTTCATTCTGTTCACTCCCCAGTGAGCAAGAAAGTGGTCAAGCCTGTCGTTAAAGGTAATTAAGCTTGTTGTTTCACGGATTTCTGGTGCGGGGCTGCTTTTCTCCAGACTTATCGTCTGGATGAACTGGCCAGCATCATCTTTGCTTTCAGGAGAGTAGCGTGAATCTGTATCTCTGGTTTTGTCCATTTTTTTGACCTTGAAATGTGAGTGTTTCAAAAATATTTGAACAATTTATTATATGGCGAGAGGCTGCACTTATATTTATCTGATAGATTGAGACAAAGGCTTTTAATTAATTTTGATGCAGTAGATTCACAATTCTAAACATAAAAACTACTTTCACCAAGATGGCTAAATAAATATACATGGTCAGTGCAATCATACATACAGGGATTGATATAGTGTTGTTAGAAACATTGGTATTAATAGCATTAATTGGTGTTTTTATCCTAGCATTAGGAATATACTTTAAACAAAAAATAATAGGAGCCATAGGAGTAATCATTACTTTTGGATCAATAACTCTGGGTGTTATTATCTATGTATTGCCATATCTGGCAGTTTCCTAATGTTCTCTTGATATCATATTCCTGTCTTATGATGTTTGGTAAGAACTCAAATAGAAAATAATAAAAATGAGAAAGGTTCACCATATTCATGTATTTTTTGAAGGTGGGATTCAATGCTACAAGTCATGATCATAGTTAATGCTATCCACAATTGGAAGCCTGCAAAGCAGTACAGTAAGGAGACAGAATATAGGGATGATTTAGCAGAGTATCTTAGAGATACACTAAATTATGGGGATGCTTTGTTTGGAAGTCGTGCGACCGTATCAAAAGAGAAGGGTAAAGGGCTTTGTGATATTGCAATAAATGGAAATGAATATGGTATTGAATTAAAAAGAAATTTTAAATCAAACTCTGAAGTAACAAGAGTCATGGGGCAGATTCTTCAATATCAAAAAGAATACGATCATATAATTATCGTATTATGCGGAGTAACGAATCTGGATAAACTAGATGACCTTAAAACTCGTATATCCGGCTTGCAAAGACCGTTAATTGGGCCTATGCAGCTTATTAAGGTCATTGATAAGGGGACAAGATAAGAACTATAAAAATAGCTTCAATAAATCTTTCTTAATTTGGCGATAATAAAAATCACCAATTAATCCTAAACCAACAGATCACTCAAGTCAATCTCTTCCCCGGTCCTCAACTGCTCTCTCATAAGTGTGATCTTCATATCGATCTTCTCAAGGCTTTTCAGATGCTTTTTCTCATCATCTGTGGTCTTCAGGAGTTTAGAGATGCCCCCGTTCTTAATAACAATACGCTGGTCTGCCGACAGGGCCAGAAGTGGGTCGTGAGTGCTGATAAGGACTATTTTGTTATTGCTTACCAGAAGTTCAAGGGATTTTACCTTATCAACTCCGGCATTTTCTATTTCGTCTATCAGGACAACTGATGCAGGACTCAGAAGTGCCGTGTCTGCTATCATTAATGCTCTGGATTGTCCTCCTGATAGTTGTGTAACCGGCGTTTCACGGCTGAAACTCTCACCTGCAAGGACGTTTGCAGTATCGTATATCTTCCGGACAATGTGGTGAATCTCATCAACCATACGGCTTTCAGCGTGTAGTGTAAGGAAATCCTCAACACTTAGATCCATAACAAAGTTCATGTTCTGGGAGAGTTGAGCTATAAAGCGGCCTTCAGTTGAGAAACGTTCTTCATCTGTTGGAGAGCGTCCGTCCACCAGTATGCTTCGTCCAGTGGGTGTGTCTTTCTGTGCAAGGGATTCAATATCAGCAAGCAAACGGGATTTGCCTGAACCCGTAGGGCCGACAATCGCTGTCACTTTTCCTTTTTTCAACTCAACTGAAAAAGCCTCATTTTCACCATTTTTATTTCTTCCCGGTAGTACAGTCAGTGAATTGATGGAAAATCCGCTATCTTGCTGGAGAGCTTTGACCTGCTCGATAAACATGAAGAAACCGTCAACAAAATCATGATAGCTTGTTCCCTTTTCTGTAAAATAATCCTCGCCAGGTGTTAAACCCAACTCTTCCAGTTTAAGGTTTCCAATCTCAGCAGGGTTGATTTCATATGAAGAGAAATAATCCTCTATCCAGGGCATCATTTCCATGATCTCATCTATTGTCATGTTAAGAAGAGTAGTCCGCATTTTAGTCATCTCCTCTGAAATTGACCAGTTTTGAAACACCTATCTGCCTGTCATCACCTATTTTTCTCTCACCAAGACAATATGAACACAAGGCACCAGGCATGGTAAACCTGAGCGTTGCTCCCTGTAGTGTATCAACTGAACTGGTTTTTTCAACCTGCTTTGCAAGGTAGAAACTACCCTGTCCCGTGACACCATTGATGTGGATAATCATTGCCCCTGGATTTACCTGTCTAACTCTATAGGCAAAGACCTCACGCTCTGCCTGTGATACAATATCACCTTTGGTGATGACAACTATGTCTGCAAGTTTTAGCATTGGTCCAATCTTTTTAGGTGTATTGACACCGCTGAGATTGTCAATTACACAGATTGCCATGACATCTTTGATATGTGGTGAACACCGGTTGCAAAGACCTGCACTTTCTGTAATCAGGAAGTCAAACTTCCTGTCTTCAGCCCATTTCAGAGCTTCTTCAATATTACTCACAAAAAAGTGATCAGGACATAGCCCTCCAGAAAGACCGGTTCTGACAGGGATGCTGTAAGACGAATAGAGCTCTTCGTCCTGTGAAGACAGGCAATCGAATTTTACAACGCCAACTGTGAAACTTTTATTCCTGAGATCTTCAATTGTCCTGACAATTATGCTGGTTTTTCCTGAAGATGGAGGACCTGCTACAGTAACAAGTCTCAAACCACACCTCCGGTTGTCATGAACTGTTTGTTGAATACCTCAGCAATCTCTTTTTTGAGTGCACCGATATCATTGTTCAGCAGAAAATCCCATCCAAGCCAGTAGAGTGAACCTACATCGTCCATTTTATTTTTGACTTCCGGGTTTGTAGTCGGGAAGAAAGCCCTGGCAGAAATCTCACCGAATTTCTTTCCACACAGGAAATCAGTAATTTCCTTTACCCTTTCAGTTGCTTCCTTTTTGACCAGCATCTGCACCGGACTTACTATCGCACCTTCCTTTGGTACGGTGATTGAGACCCTGGACTTGTCCTTTATTTTCATGGCAAAGAAATGAGGCATGATATACATTGGAGGAACATCATTCTTCTTGCTGTCTACCATCTTCACCATCTGGGATGGGTGCAGTCCCAGATAAATTGATGATGCCAGTTTTTTAATTCCTTCTGTACCATACATCTGGTAGAACGGAAGCAATACACCGTTACAGAAGAATCCATTCTGGCCACGCATGGCAACCTTGTTCCTGAATTCCTCTTTCAAGATATCTTCCCATGATTCTGGTTTTGGGTTATCTCCCATGAGTTCATCTATTGTAACAAGAACAAGCAGATTTCCCGAAACCATGGTAAATTGTCCTCGTGGGTCAGCAAAATCAATTGCTTCAAAATCAAGGTTCATTGGAGATGGACCAAGGTCTGTAAAACATTCATGACTCAGGAAGTTTTCCTGGAATGGTTTATGGTAGAAACTGTTAATGTCAGAACTGATGATTATGTCCGGTAATTCTTCAACCGAGGTGACCGAGTCCATATACGCATAATAGGAAAGTTCATGATTAACATTTCCTTCTACTAGTGAATGGAGTACATTGCCTGTTTGTTTGCTGTACTCGGCTGAGAATTCATTAAGAGCACGGTTAAAGGGCATTTTCATGCCACATGGCAAAAGTGCAAGCATTGTGAGCTCTTTCTGTCTCTGCGGAGCATCTGCAAGAGTAAAATCCCCTTTTGCTTCATTGTCTGCCACAGCCTGATTAAGTAATTCAATAAATGAATCCTTGTTTACTGATACCATTGAAAGAGCAGTTTTTAGTTTCAGTAATGGTCCGAGTTGCTCGAGAACATTCTTTGTCTCGAATTTTCCCAGACCATGCTGCTTGAATATTTTCAGTAAAAAGGGATATTCGCTTAATATCTGGTATACGCTCATTGTTTCATTAATTTTTTCCATATTATTTCCCCTTGATACTATTTCGTGTTTTGTAGTTCTTAATTCTTACAGCCTGAGTTTGTGGTCTGTTTTGATTATCAGGTACTCTAATAGTTATACAAACATATAAGTATTATCATATAAGAAACACATTTCCGGTTAAACGATCACTTTTTGATAGTTAGTCGCTATTCTGTGATTATCAGATAAAATATCTCAAAGATTACTGCTCTACATCATCATTATGATATATCAATTTATGGATATATTTATTAAGTATTAAAATGTACCAGAATTAGTCAACAAACACATAAAAACGGAAAAACGATGATAGTGAAAGATAAAGTTATCCCGGTTTCTTAAATCTCCCCTCAGACCATGTCCATAATCGGACGCTATAAACTTGTATCTTTCATTTGACAGCAGAAGTGGAGTATGAGCGGATGGGGCTGTGTTTGTTGATGGGGTTATTGTCTCACAGCTTTTTTGGTTATTTTCAATTTTTCAGGTATCGGATATGATATCAACTACATATACAGCATTTATATTCCATAAACTATCCTCAAAGTGTGTGTACACCACAAAAATAATATCTTATTAAGTATCATTATTTCAGAATGTTTATATAGTACGGAAACTAATATTAAAATGGTGAGTGCTTTATGAAAACCAGTACATATGTCGAAATTAAGAAAGGTTTTTTGATATTTATGGTATATGTTTTTCTAATGGTATCACTGGGAATTATGTCACAGGTTACTGGATTTATTTAACCCTGGCATATTTTATTAATCGGTCTTTTTCTAGTCATCAAGTCCTTTGCGGCCAAATATGTAATTAGCAACGCGCAGTGCGTCTTTATCTCCTGTCTCTTTGCCTTCATCATCGCTCAGTTTTACAACCGGTATATCATTGATACTGTGTAATTTGATGACCATATTCAGAGGAGGACTTGAACGGAAAAAATCATAGTTGTTTGTAAGACTTGTACCTATTCCGAAACTGCAGTTTATGCGTCCCTCGCATTTCTTCTTAATCTCAATGGCAACTGAAGCCGAAAGTGAATCACTGAAGACCACAATTTTTGTCAGAGGATCAATTCCCATTTTTCTGTAGTGTTCAATCACCCTGTCTGCAAAGACAAGCGGGTCACCACTATCATGTCTTACACCATCGTAAAGTTTGGACAATTTCAGGTTGAAATTCCTGAAAAAAGGTTCCGAACCAAAAGTGTCCGAAAGAGCAATACCAAGATTTCCCTTGTAAACATTTACCCAGTTCTCCAGTGCAAAAAGATTGGCATTTCGCATTCCCATAAGGGCTGAAGTACCCATTATCCATTCATGGCCTATTGTACCGATAGGTCTGACACCATATTTCTTCGCAAGAAAAACGTTACTTGTTCCTGAGAATGCCCTGCATTGATGCAATACCCCAACAGCTATATCATGTATTTTGAAGCTGCGTCTCCTGCGTGTTCCAAACTCTGAAAAACTACATTTGTTCTCCTCAAGCTCCCTGCCGATATTCTCCATGAGTTTGGCGTAATCCTGTAATTGTTCGTCATAAGTCCTGCCTGTATCAGGATCTGTGTTTTTCCATTCGCTTTCAACCATATCAAAGTAAAGTTCGGAAATTGTTGACATAAGAACAATTTCCCAGAGAATGCTGCTGTGCCAGGGCCCTTTTACCACAAGGTCAAGATTATTGTCTTCAGTCAGGGACACAGAAACTTCAGAAGGATCAAAACGGTAGTTTCTGAGATATTCAACATAACTGGGTTTAAAGAAAGGACATTCTGCTTTCAGCCAAGTATATTCATTATCTGTCAGGCGGAATAAAGGAATCTCTTCCTTGATAAGTCTTTTAAGCTCTTCCACAAATTCCGGTGTGAAGCGTTGTCCTCCCCGGTTGGTGAATCTGTATTCTGCGGTTGCCTGCGGGAACAGCTCAAGGACTGCCATCTGCATGGTCAATTTGTATAGGTCATTATCCAGTACTGAGCAAATCAAGTTGATTCATCCCCATAAGTCAGTAATAAATACTTGCTGTAAAGCTTCTTACATGCCTACACTCTTCATCTATATATCATGTTTGATTGCGTTCACTATTTTTTCTGCGAATCCAATCATCCTGAATCTTTCTGGAAATCAGGTTAGTATAGATTAATATAGTTTAATAACATGTTTATGTACCAGGCTGAAAACGGAAGGATATTTTTGAGTAGTAATGCAAGCAGTGATGATAAAGCCGCGGCTAATATTGCGGAAAACGTCTATCTGGAAGAGTTCAGAAGTCTTAGATCAGAGATAAAATCCCTGAAAAAAGATGTCAACAGGGCACTTGAAATATCAGGTCACAGATATTCGGATGCTCTTTTCATGGAAATGAAAGGCGGACTTTCCAGGCCGGTCATCCAGTACATGATGGCTGATGCGAACGAAAATCTTTCAATCGGACTTGATTCCAGCTGTAAGAATGGGGAATCATGTAAATCTGCTTTTTCAGGTCTTCTTCAGGAAATGGCCTTGCTTTTGCTTGAGGATAGGGTAAATGAGGTCTCTCTGGCAGAGTTCAGAGAAAGATTTGAAAACCTTAAAGAAATGGCAGTTTTTGAGAACTGTGACAACTGTCTGGAAATTACAACACGGATATTTGAAAAACAGGTGGACCTCATAAGATCCTTTAGCATATCTCCGGTTGAGGAACAATCTTCTGTGGTTTCCATGGACATTGAAAATATCTCTGATGAGATAGTAAGCCAGATCTGTGAACCGCTTGCCAACAGGCAAAGACTCTGCATTCTTCGACTGCTGAACTCATCTGCCCGGAGCTTTTCCGATATATCAAAATCCACAGGCCTCAGAGGCGGAAACCTCCTGTTCCACATACAGAAACTTCTTGATACTGGGATGATAGTCCAGCGAAGTGAACGCGGAGATTATATGATCACAAGAAAAGGTCATATGACCTTAAAAGGAATGGCTGAGCTTTTTGAGAAGCTCAGCAAAATATGACACCTGATTTTCTGACTTGAAATCAAACAAGCATGGTATTAACACTGTCATTGCCTTCTGCCTGTTTTTCCCTGGAAGATTTTTTAGTGGTTTTGCTGACCTTGAATTTGGAAACCAGAACCTGCATATCAGCAGAAATACTTGATAATACCTGTGCGGAAGCAGAAAGCTCCTGCATTGATGCTGTCTGTTGCTGTATGGCTGCAGCTGTCTGCTGAGTTCCAGCTGCCGATTCTTCAGAGATTGTAGCAACCTCTTCAATTGATGTTACAACCTGGTCAATAGATGAAGCCTGCTGCTCTGCCAGTGCTGCCATCATCTGGACCATGGTCATAATTTCTTCTCCGGAACTGACAACCTTGCCTATTGACTCGACTGCTTCCTCAAGAGATTCATATCCTACAGCAACTTCAGTGTTCACCTGTTCCATTGAGGTTACTGCACCATTGGTTCCATCCTGCATCTCATGAATAAGGGTTGCAATTTGTTTTGCAGCGTTACCGGAATCTTCTGCAAGTTTCCTTACTTCATCTGCAACAACAGCAAATCCACGTCCGTGCTCTCCAGCCCTTGCAGCTTCAATGGCAGCATTAAGTGCCAGCAGGTTTGTCTGGTCTGCAATATTGGTAATGAGATTAACAATCTCATCTATACGACTTGATTTTTCAGCCAGGGCATTTATCTGGTTTGCAGAATCACCAGAGGCATCTCTTATGCTATTCATTTTGAGTTTAAGGTTATTGGCAATATTTCCAAGATTCTGTATAAGCTGGTTTGAGGTAACAGACGTTTTTGCAGTTTTATTAGAATTCTCGGCAACTTCCTGAACTGCATTTGTCATTTCATCCATGGATTTTGTAACCTGTTCAGTCTTCATGGATTGTACCTGTGCACCCCTTGCCATTCCTTCTACAGTTGATGATATTTCTGTAGCTGCAGAAGTAAGTTCTCCTGATGATGCTGATATCTGCTCTGCTGTAGCAGCAACATTTTGTGCTGACTTCAGCATGTTACCCACGATATCATTCAGAGCCAGTCTACAGTTCTCAACTCCTTCTGAGAGTTTCCTGAATTCTCCGACAGCTTCCACTTCCACTTCTCTTGTAAGGTCATTGGATGCAATAGCCTCCAGAACTTCATTTGAATCTTCTATAATAGCCTGCAATTGGTCGCCGAACATATTCAGTGTATCGGAAAGTTTCTTAAAGTCACCACGGGCTTCTATGGCAGTTCTGCTGTCAAGTTTACCATCGGCGTAATCATGGATTATTCTGGAAGTTTCTTCAATCGGAGTCACAATTGCGTCCAGGCAATTATTTACACCCTCAACAATCTTCCTGAAATCTCCTCCATGTTTTGACGCGTCAGCTCTTGTTTCAAGTCTGCCTTCAACACCTGCATCCGCAAGCATAATTGCATCTTCAACGAGCATGTTCACAGCATCGATACAGAGATTGATGTTATTCTTAATCTCGTTGAAATCTCCCTGATACTCATCTGTTATCTTATCAGGAATGTTACCTTTTGAAATTCTGTCAATGTATTCTGCTGCAACATTGAGTGGTCCGATAACTGCATCCAGTGTTGAATTCACACCTTCAATTATAGTCCTGTAATTTCCTTCAAACATTGTCGGGTCTGCACGCTCATCCAGTCTTCCTCCGATGGCTGCATTAACAAGATCTTCAACTCCTTTTGTTATTTCCATTTCTTTACTGATGTCAAGAACATATTCCAGGGCTCCTACCACTTCACCATCTTCATTGCGTAATGCAGTACCGGTATACCTGATTGGAATTGTGCCAGCCGGAAGATTTGCTTTCGTATCTCCTGTACATATCTCACCGGTTTTCATGGCACGGTTAACTCTACATTCTTCCGTGTTACAATGTGGAGTGTTAAAAAGATCAAAACATTTCTGGCCACGACATTCCCCGGTTGTGCATCCAACAGCAGCAGCAGCAGTATTATTCATGAACTGTACATTGAAATCATTGTCAACTATCATAACAGGTGTTGGTATTTTTTCGAGGTAATCAATCTTAACTTTAGCATCTTCAATAGCATTTCTGACTTCAGTTTTGTCAACTACAATTTCAAGTGCACCAACAACTTCCCCTCTCTGATTTCTTATTGGAACGCCGTTATACTCAATGCATAACTCCTGTTCCCCGGGATGTGCAAATGTCTCGCTGCTTTCACTCTGATTGGATTCCATAGCTCTGGCACAGGCACATTTTTCAGTCAGACAATCTCCTGTCTTGAAGTGGTCATAGCACTTTTCACCAACCAGCTCCTTTTTAGAAATTCCAAGTACTTCAGCTCCTGCATTATTTATGTAAGAAATATTGAAGTCCCTGTCAATCAGCATTACCGGAGCTGGTATCTGGTTTATGTGACCAACTAATGTGTCAATAACCCGGTTGATGTTATCAACCAGTTCAGCATATTTCCCATCAAAAGCCTCAGCATTACCTCTTGTGTCTATCTTTCCTATAATAGCAGCGTTTATAAGGGAACCTGTTTCTTCAAGAAGCATACTAAGGGAAGCAATACACAGGTTCAGGTTGTTTTTTATTTCGTTGAAATCACCTTTGTAATCATCGGTAATGATTTCAGGTATATCTCCTTTTGCTATTCTGTCAACATATTCAGCAGTAACATTCAGTGGTCCAATAACAGCATCCAGGCAGTTGTTTACACCCTCGACTACTCTTCTGAAGTCTCCTGCATGCCTACCTGCATCTGCTCTTGTATCCAGTTGTCCTTCAATTCCTGCATTTGCCAGTATCATTGCATCTTCAACAAGTAAATTGACAGCATCGATACACTGGTTCAGGTTATTCTTTATTTCGTTGAAGTCACCCTTGTACTCATCTGTGATTTTATCAGGAATATCTCCTTTTGCTATTCTGTCCACATATTCAGCAGTAACATTTAATGGTCCTATTACAGCGTCCAGACAATTATTTACACCTTCAACAACTCTTCTGAAGTCTCCTGCATGCCTGTCTGCATCTGCTCTTGTATCCAGTTGTCCTTCAACGCCTGCATTTGCCAGCATCATTGCATCATCCACAAGTAAATTTACTGCATCGATACACTGGTTCAGGTTGTTCTTTATTTCGTTAAAGTCACCTTTGTACTCATCTGTGATTTTGTCAGGAATATCTCCTTTTGCTATTCTGTCCACATATTCCGCTGTAACATTCAGTGGTCCTATCACAGCGTCCAGACAGTTGTTTACACCTTCAACAACTCTCCTGAAATCTCCCGAATGCCGGCTTGCGTCAGCCCTTGTGTCAAGCTGACCTGCTATTCCTGCATTAGCCAGTATAAGGGAGTCTTCAACAAGGAAATTCACGGAATCTATACACTTGTTGATGTTGTTTTTTATCTCGTTAAAATCTCCCCGGTATTCATCAGTAATTTTATCAGGAATATCTCCTTTTGAAATGCGGTCAATATATTCTGCTGAAACATTAAGCGGACCTATCACAGCATCAAGGAGCTCGTTAACACTGCCAAGTATTTCTTTTGAAGAACCTTCAAAATCATCAGTTCTTCCCCTTGCATCAAGCTTTCCGTCAACAGCGTTTTCCACCAGACTGGAAATCTCATCCAGAAGAGCAGAACTATCACAGATTCTTGCGGCTTCTTCGAGTTCTTCAACTTTTGTGTTAATGTCTGAAAAACTATCAAGTAAAAGATTTATATGTTCAGCAGCGTCCTGGTTTTCAGAACGTGACTGTGTTTGTATTCTGGCATTTAAATTGCCGTTCATGAATTGAACAAGAACTTCTGTTATTTCGGATTGAAATCCTGTATCTTTTTTAAACATCCCTATCCTTTCCTCAACTGTTAAATTGTTACCCATGAAAATATCCATATACATCTAGCTGGTAGATATTTATAGAATTTTTATATAATTAAGATTTAAAATTGTACTACGCCTTATATATATTTATTTATTCATTGTACTTTATTTATTCATATTGTTGATTTTGTGCACAAAAGTGTATAAAATGAATAACAAATAAGAAAAACTGCATACAATTAAAATGAAGAATAGATGGGATAGTAAAAAGAAAAGTAATTATGCTGAGTTTAATCAGCACTCGTTCCACATTGCATAAACAGACATAACTTCCTGAGCTCTTTCTTGTCCCAGCTTTTCAGTTATCATCTCGATAAATATTGTCATATAATGAGGTTGTACGCATCCAAGACTCTCTTCTCCTGTTTTTATTAGTGAGAGGAGGTACTCAAGATCATCTTTGTTCAGGGCTGATATCCTATTCCTGAAATCCTCTTCATTTTTTGCATAATGGTTTGAAAGAGGGGGTAGTATTGATTTATAGGGTGCTTTTGAGCCTGCACATTCAAGCCCTTCGCACTCAGGAGCTACTTTCTTCAATACTGCTATATCTCTGGGGGAAAGTTCTCTTGCCATGGTAATTACCTGTCGTTTTTAATCAGTACTGTTTGTACTTTTAAGATAGAACCTGTATTATAAGTTACATGAACTATATTGCACTCATGGTTTTTATGTTAAACTATGTCTTTTAAAGAACACCTTTGAAATAATGACCTTCATCATATTCTTCTTCTCTTGTGTTTTTCAGTTTGATAGGCTTCCCATCAAGTGCTTTCCTGAAATTGCGTGTTATGTCCTTGACGTCATCCCTGTCATAAAGTGAGAGGTCAAGCCTTAAAACATCAGCTCCTGTGCCTGATAGTTCCTCTAGTTTATCCAGCATATTCAGGACAGTGGAATTATAGATAAGTGTACGTTCATTCTTTCTCATGACAGGGAATGAACCCTTGGTGTTGTCTATCAACAATACCTCAGTATCCTCATTAATTGTTCCATCCTGAATAAGAGGTTTAAGCAAGTCGTTTTTTGTAACTAGTAAAAGTTCACGTCCGTAAGCCAGAACTTCTACCTGAACATCTGGATTTGTATTCCTGCAAACTGCTTTAGTTTCTTCAAGATTAAGCTCGGTTGAAAGCGTAACACGATAAGCTCCTGAACTTCCAAATGCATTGGCTGTCCAGGCATTAAATGGATTAAACTCTTTTTGTGCTGCAAATCCTGCACCAAGTTCTTTTGCAAGCTGTACTGCTCCATAATTGGAACACGCAAGTTTAAATCCGGCATCAATAACCTGCTGCATGAGTTTTTTGAGTTCCGGCATGTCCTCTTCAAATGAAATGGCAGGTGTTACCAGAACAAGTTCAATGTCCTTTTCTTTCAGTCCCGTTGTCCTGAGGATATTCTCCTCGTTCATCATTTCGCTGAAAAGGGAAATAGGGGCATATATGATGTCTGTTCCTGACTTTGATGCAACTATTACAGAGTCAATATCTGAAACCTCAACACCCAGGAGTGCTTGAGTCTTCTTTTTACCTTTCTTCTTCCTGTCAAATCCTGTGGAAACGTCAGGACAAGGACGATTGCGTCCCTGCATATCAAAACGTGACTCAAACAGTTTATCTACTGCGTCTCTTCTTGTTCCGGAAAGTGCTCCAAGAGGAATGAATATGTTTTCATCTATATCCAGAATTATATCTTCTGCATGGAAAGTGGTATCACCCAGCTTTCCAAGTGCAGTTATTATCTGTTCCCTGCTTGTGGGAGCTTTTTTAGCTTCCTCTACAACATAATCCCCGATAGCTTCAGTTTCAAGACTTTGGCTTTTGACTTTGATCTTCAGTTTCTCCCCTTTACGTGCATGAATAGTTATTGTCAGGGGTGTTGTCATAAGCTCCATATCCTGGAGCCTTTCAAGCATCTGCGGATCCATGGAAACATACACTTCATCTGATTTCCTGACAGACTTACTCGTCCTGGGACTTATCAGCAGGGTTGCAGTTTCTCCTTTATGTGCAATATCAACCGGTTTATCATCAACTAAAATTCCATCAATACGGCATCCTATTATCCTTATTTTAGTGTTGATGCTGATACCATCATTGACCTTGATATCCTGTTCAGGTACAAGTGTCAGTCTTCCCTCTTCTTCGGATTTGACAATGTTTGCAACTTTTCCAAGATAGGCACCGTAGTTTGCACTATATTTGCGCTGGGTTACATCTTCCTCACCAAGCACAAATCCCCTTGTAAAACCCCGGTAGAATAACTTTGCAAGTTCGGTTTCCATTTCCTCAAGTTCTTCGTCTGTGAAGTTCTCTCCGGTTTTGCAAACCTTCTCTGCAACAGCCTTATAGGTTCCTGCGCTGGCAGTCACGTATTCCGGTTTTTTCATCCTGCCTTCGATTTTAAGACTTTTAACACCAGTCTTTATTATATCTGCAAGACCCGGAAATGTACAGAGCTCGGCACAGCTTATTGGATAATTACCTACAATATTGCTGTCAATTAGCTTTCCATCAGCAGACATCCTGAATTGCCGTCTGCATGGCTGGAAACATGCTCCGCGATTTGCACTCCTGTCAGTGATTGCAGTGCTGAACAGACATCTTCCTGAAAATGAATAACAAAGAGCACCGTGGACAAAAAGTTCAATTTCAATATTTGTTCTGTCAATTATGCTTTTGACCTGCCCGGTTGTCAGTTCCCTTGAAAGGATAACTCGTGAGGCTCCTGCATTGCCAATAAAATCAACACCCTGTGGATTGTGAATTGTCATCTGGGTGCTTGCATGCAATGGCAGGTCGGGGAAATGTTCCTTCAGCAGGAAAAAAAGACCAAGATCCTCTAAAATTATGGCATCAATCTTGTAAGAATATGCCTTATGCACAACATTGATAGCTTCCTGCATCTCATGTTGTTTAAGCGGGATATTAAGGGCCAGGAAAACTTTTACTCCATAGGAATGTGCAAGTTCGATATTCTCTCTGAGTTCCTCTATTTTGAAGTTCTTTGCACCCTGGCGTGCATTGAATTCTCCCACTCCAAGATAAACGGCATCTGCTCCTCCTTTGATAGCAGCTCTTAAAGCTTCAGGGTCACCGGCTGGTGCCAGTACCT